>JAQGMQ010000903.1 GCA_028292305.1 Rhodoferax sp. | reverse complement strand
GACGATCTGATAGCTGTTCACGTTGGCTCCTTGAAGGGTGGCGCGCCCGGTGAAGCCGGGCGTCGGCATGGGCAGGGCTAGGCGAGCTTGACCACCACGGATTTCGTCTGCAGGTAGTGGTCGATGTGCTCGGTGCCGGACTCGCGGCCGTAGCCGCTCATCTTGTAGCCGCCGAAGGGAATGGCGGCGTCCAGTTGCAGGTAGCAGTTGACCCACACCGTGCCGGCCTTCAGCGCGCCGGCCACCAGGTGGGCCTTGCTCAGGTCGCGGGTCCACACGCCGGAGCCGAGGCCGTAGCTGGTGTTGTTGGCCCGCTGCACCACTTCCTCGACGCTGTCGAAGGGCATGGCGCTGATGACCGGCCCGAAGATTTCCTCGCGCACGATCTTCATGTCGTCACGCGCATCGGCGAACACGGTGGGCTGCACGTAGCAGCCGTTGGCCAGCGCGCCGGTGTCGGCACGGGCACCACCGGCGAGAGCCTTGGCGCCTTCTTCGTGGCCGGCGTTGATGTAGCCCATCACGCGGTCGAACTGCAGGCGAGAGGCCAGCGGGCCAAGCTCGGTGGCGTGGTCCAACGGCGAGCCGATGCGCATCCTGGTGGCCAGTTCGGCCACGCGGTGCACGAACTCGTCATGGATCTTGCGTTCGACGAAGAGCCGGCTGCCGGCGATGCAGATTTGTCCGCAGTTGGTGAACACGGCATTGGCGGCACCGGCCACCGCCGCGTCCAGGTCGGCATCGGCAAAGATGATGTCGGGCGATTTGCCGCCGAGCTCCAGCGACAGGCGCTTGAGGTTGCCGGCCGAGGCCCGCACGATGGCCTGGCCCGTGGCCGTGGAGCCGGTGAAGCCGACCTTGTCGATGCCGGGGTGCGCGGCCACGGCGGCGCCCACCGCGCCGGCACCGGTCACCACGTTCATCACGCCTGGCGGAAAGCCGGCTTCTTCGATCAACTCGGCCAGCTTGAGCGGCGACAGGCTGGCCTGCTCGGACGGCTTGAGCACCACCGTGCAGCCGGCGGCCAGTGCGGGCGCCACCTTCCAGACGGCCTGGCTCAGCGGGCCATTCCACGGCACGATGGCGCCCACCACGCCCACCGCCTCCTTGACGGTGTACGACAGCACCGTGCCGGGCAATGAATTCTGGATGCTCTGGCCGTGGATGGCGGTGGCCTGGCCGGCGTAGAAACGGATCATGCCCACCACGCGCTGGCGCCCGGCGCTGCTGCGCGCAATCGGCATGCCCATCTCCAGCGTGTCGAGCATGGCGAACTCGTCGTAGTCGCGGTCGATCAGGTCGGCCAGCTTGAGCAGCAGGCGCTGGCGCTCGAACGGCTTGGTGGCCGACCAACTGCCTTCGAAGGCCTTGCGCGCGGCCACGACGGCGGCATCGACGTCGCTGTCGGAGGCTTCGGCAATGTGGGCCAGCACATCACCCGTCGCCGGATTCAGGCTCTCGAACGTCTTGCCCGACGCAGAGGCCCGCCACTGGCCGTTGATCAACAGTTTTTTCGGGGCCATGCTCGCCAGCGCCTTCGGCGGCTGCAGCGCGGCAACAGGGGTGAGGGTTTCGTTCATGTCTTCTCCAGAGAAAATCTTTTAATGGAGGCAGGCGCTGCCGGTGGCCACCAGCAGCCCGCCCCGCAGCGGCACCACGCAGTTGTAGCCCAGCGTGCCGCCGTTCTGCCAGATGTCCACACGCAGCGTCTCGCCGGGGTACACCGGTGCCAGAAAGCGCATGGCCAGCGCGCGCAACCCATCCGCCCGTTGGTCGCAACAGGCTTGCAACACCGCGCGCGAGACCAGGCCATAGGTGCACAGGCCATGCAGAATGGGCCGGGGGAAACCGGCCTTCAGCGCAACCGCCGGGTCGGCATGCAGCGGATTCGGATCGGCACTGAGGCGGTAGATCAGCGCAGCCTGCGGCAGCGATGGCATAGCGACACGGTGGTCGGGCAGGCGCGTCTGGTCCCAGGCTGAAAACAGCGCGGCCGGCTTCCGGCCCTGCAGCTCCGGTGCCGACGCCGAGAATCCGCCATCGGCCCGGCACACCGTGCGGTGTTCGATGGAGGCGATACACACGCCGGTCTCCGCATCGCGCAGATCGCGCGCGAAGACCAGCACCGCACCCTTGTCGGCCCCGCGGTCGAACACGTCGAGCACGCGGGTCTGCGCCACCACCGTGCCGGCCGCCGGCAACGGCTGGTGAAACACGACGTTGTGCTCGGCATGCACACACTGGCTGGCGTCGATGCCGGTACGCGGGTCGCTGACCCAGAAGCCGGGATGGCACAGCGTGGTGGCAAAGGCCGGCGACGCCTGCAGCCGCGGTCCGTAGACAAAGCTCAGCTCATCGGCATCGACCGGGTTGCCGCCGTAACCCAGCGCCAGCGCATGCAGAATGACGTCCCTGGCCGCGTAGCGCTGGCGGATCTCGGTGAACGGCCAGCGGCGCACGGCCTCGACGTCAATGGCCATGGCGGGCTTTCACACCGGGTCCCAGTCGAACACGTCCTGGGAGCGGTCGAGTTTGTAGAAGCTGGGCTGCATGGCCGGGATGACGCGTTCGGCAATGGTCTGCGGCGTCCAGCCGTCGGCGGTGTGCATGGCACGCAGCGGGCGGCTTTGGCTCATCAGAAAGATTTCATTGGCGCGCACGGCAAACACCTGGCCGCTCACGTCGCTGGCCGCGTCACTGCACAGGTACACCGCCAGGGGTGCGATCTTCGCAGTCTCCATGCGTTGCAGCCGGGCCACGCGGGCCTTCTGCTCGTCGGTCTCGGTGGGTATGCCGTCGATCATGCGGCTCCACGCGAACGGCGCGATGCAGTTGGAGCGCACCTTGAATTTGGCCATGTCCATGGCGATGGACTTGGACAGCGCCGCCAGGCCCAGCTTGGCCGCCGAGTAGTTGGCCTGGCCGAAGTTGCCGATCAGGCCCGAGGTGGACACCATGTGCACGTACGAGCCCGACTGCTGCGACTTGAAATGCGGCGCCGCTGCACGCGACACATAGAACGGGCCGTTGAGGTGCACGTCGATGACGGCGCGCCATTCGTCCACACTCATGTTGAAGAAGAAGCGGTCGCGCAGAATGCCGGCGTTGTTGATCACGCAGTCGATGCGGCCATAGGTGTCGAGCGCCTGCTGCACCATGGTGTTGGCGCCGCTCCAGTCCGAGACGCTGTCGCCATTGGCCGTGGCGGTGCCGCCAGCGGCCACGATCTCGTCGACCACGGACTGCGCACGCGAGAGGTCGCGGCCCTCGCCGGCCACGGTGGCGCCCAGGTCGTTGACGACGACCTTCGCCCCCTCGCGCCCGAGCCCGAGGGCGAACTCACGGCCGATGCCGCCGCCGGCGCCGGTGACCAGCACCACTTTGTCCCTGACGAAATCGCCTGTCTGCATGTTTGTCTGCCTGTGATGATTTGCGGATGATCTACGGATGATTTAAGGATCGTCTTGATGCGCGCACCAAGCGCCTCAGACCTCGTCCGCGTGCAGCAGGTGTGCCGTGGCGCGGGCCTCGATGGACTGCCAGATCTCGCCCGCCATCGGCCGGCGCGACTCTTCCAGGATGTGGCCGACCAGGCCGACCGCACGGGCCATCACGCCCAGGCCGCGGCAGACCTTCCAGTCGAACCCCATCTCGCAACACAGGGCCCCGATGGCACCGGTGGCGTTGGCTGGCAGGACCTTGCCGCTCTTGACCGCGGCATCGTCCGCAATGGCCAGCATCAGCGTCACGTACGGGCCATCGAAACCGGTTTCGCGGGCCAGTGCCAGCAGGCGTGGCGTGCGCGGGTCGATGGGCTTGTGGAACGGGTGGCCGATGCCGGGCACGATCTTCTTTTGCGCCCGGAAGGCATCCACCGCGGTGCCCGCCAGGGCCTTGAAGTCGGCCTGCCTGTCGGGCGTCGGCATGGCCTCGTACAGCATCTTCGCGGCGCCTTCGATGCTGCCCACGAACACGGTGCCGAGCCCGTTCAGCCCGGCCGCCACGGCGCCCTGCAGCGACTCGGGCGCGCCCATGTAGGTCATGCGCGCAGCGATCGAGCTGGGGGTGATGCCGTGTTCGACCAGTGTCACGACCATGGCGTTGAACATCCGCGATTCATCGGCGTTGGGGACGCGGCCGGTCAGCTCGAGGAAACCCATGTCGCCCAGGTTCAGGTGGCCGAGGATGCCGTTGACGAAATCCTTGCCGAAGACGGTGATGCTGTCGGGCGTGCTGGAGCCGATGTCGCTGCGGATGTCTTTGTCTTTTCTGCTCATGGGTGGGTTCTCGTGCGTGGGTCGAACATTGCTTACTGCGGCGCCATGCCGGCCTTCTTGATGAGCGCTTCCCACCGCGGGTTGTCCATGGCGATGCGCGCGTCGAGCTGCTTGCTGGCCATGGGCATGACCTTGGTGTTGAGCGCCTGGAAATGCGCCTTGATCGGTGTCGTGGCCATCGCTTCGCGGATCGCAGCGTCCAGCTTGGCGACGACAGGCGCGGGCGTCCCGGCGGGTGCCATCACGGCGATCAAGGTCTCCAGCGTGCCGTTGGCGCGCGGCAGGGCTTCCTGCAGCGTGGGCACATCGGGCGCGCCCTCATAACGGGCACCCGACGAGATCGCCAGCGCGCGGGCCTTCTGGCCGTTCACCTGGGTCAGGCCGCTACCGATGTCGACCACCGCCACCTGGACCTGGCCGCCGATCATGTCGGTGATGGCCTGGGGAATGCCGCGGTAGGCGACCGCGATCGGCTCCGACTGGGTCATCGACGCGAACAGCGCGACCGCGACCTGGCCACTGGGCGAGCCATAGGCCATGCTGACGGCTTGCCTGGCGCTGCGCTGCGCGGCCGTCAGATCGCCGATGGTCTTGTAGGGCGAGGCCATCGGCACCAGGAACATCATGGAGGTCGACCCTACATTGGCGACGGCCTCGAAGCTCTTCACCGGGTCGTACGGCAGTTCCTTGAACAGGCTGTTGGCCACGAACATCACCGAAGAACCGACCAGCAGCGTGTAGCCGTCGGGCTTGGCCTTGGCGACATAGGCGGCACCGATCGTGCCCTGGGCACCGGCCCGGTTGTCCACCAGCACCGGCTTGCCCAGCGACTGGGTCAGCGCGTTGGCCAGCACACGGGTCACCGCGTCGGTCACGGAGCCGGCCGGGAACGGCGCCACCAGGGTGATGGGCCGCGCCGGGAAGTCGCCGGCCTGCGCCCACAGCGTGGTGGTCCCGCCCAGCAGCAGCGGCGCCGCGGCGCAGGCAATGAGGCATCTTCGGTTGATCATGGTTTGTCTCCTGCGAACCTGCAACTTCTTGGTATCGGTATGGCCGCTAAGGTAGCCGCCAATGCGGCACAACACAAATCAAATGATTTGAACGATTATTCAGATCGGCTCTCGGGGCGGCTTCGGCTGAACAATCGTTCCGTTTATTTGACTTGTTGCACAAGGTGCGAGTGCCTAGCATTCGGTTTTTCAACGTGGCAACCTGGAACAAAGACCGACGATGATCAGATACAAGACACAAGACGGGATCGCCGAATTGCTGGTGGACCACCCGCCGGTGAATGGCATCACGGACGCATTGCTCGACGCGCTGATGGCCCGCCTGACCCAGGCCGGCGCCGACCCGGCGGTGCGCGCCATCGTCATCGGCAGCGCTCTGCCCGGCCGCTTCTGTGGCGGGCTGGACCTGGTGAAGTTCAGCCAGAGCACGCCGGCGGAAGTCCACACCATCGTCGACAAACTCTACTTCCGGTTGTTCGAATTGCAGGCCAGCCTGCCCAAGCCGGTGATCGCCGCGGTGACGGGAGCGGTGCGTGGCGGCGGCATGTCGATCGCCATCACTTGCGACATGATCGTGGCGGCCGACGATGCCAGCTTCGGTTATCCCGAGATGGAGATCGGCCTGCTGCCCTCGATCCATTACCACCACCTGCCGCGCATCGTCGGCCGCCACCGCGCGTTCGACCTGCTGTTCACCGGCCGAGTGTTCGGCACCCCCGAGGCCATGGCGCTGGGCCTGGTGAGCCGCAACGCGCCCACCCCCGAGGTGCTGGACACCGCGCGCAACCTGGCGCGCGGCTTCGCGGCCAAGTCGCCCGAACTGATGCGGCTGGGCAAGGCCGCGTTCGGCCGTGTCACCGACAACGGCTACCGGCAGGGCGCGGCGAGTGCGGTCGACCTGGTGTCCACCGTCTTCGGCACGCCCGACTGCCGCGAAGGCCTGCAGGCCTTTGTTGAAAAACGCAAGCCGGTATGGGGGCAGCCATGAGTGCGCTGCCGGCGCTGGCGGCATTGAACGGGCTGCGCGTGCTGGACTTGTCCCGCGTGCTGGCCGGGCCGCTGTCGGCGCAGGTCCTGGCTGATCTGGGCGCCGACGTGATCAAGATCGAGCGCCCGGTGCGGGGTGACGACACCCGCGAGTGGGCACCGCCGACGATGGTCCACGCACCCGCCTCGGCCCTCGACGAGTCGGTGTATTTCTGGTCCTGCAACCGGGGCAAGCGCTCGGTCACCGCCGACCTGGCCGACAGCGCGGGGCGGCAACTGATCGTGCGCCTCGCCGAGCAGGCCGACGTGCTGATCGAGAACTACAAGGTCGGCACGCTGGCCCGTTACGGCCTCGACTTCGCGTCGCTGCAGGCGGTCAACCCGCGGCTGGTCTACTGTTCGATCACCGGATTCGGCCAGACGGGCCCGTACCGCGCACGGCCGGGCTACGACACCATCGTGCAGGCCCTGGGCGGCTTGATGAGCATCACCGGCAATGCCGACGGCACGCCCGGCGGCGGGCCGCGCAAGGCGGGGGTGGCGGTGTCCGACCAGTTGACGGCACTGTACGCGGCCGTCGCCATCCTCGCCGCCATCAACGAGCGGCATGCCTCGGGGCTCGGGCAGCACATCGATCTGTCGCTGCTCGACGTGCAGGTGGCCGCGCTCACCAACCTGGGCACGGGCTACCTGGCCACCGGCACGGTGCCGCAGCGCCTGGGCAACCGGCTGGCCACCGCCTACCCCAGCGACAGCTTTCGATGCACCGATGGCGACATCATGCTGATCGTCGGCAACGACGCGCAGTTTCGCCGCTTCTGCGACGCCATGGCCGTGCCCGAACTGGCGCGCGACGAACGCTTCCTGCGCAACGGCCTGCGCCTGCAGCATGCGGACATCCTCGGCCCGCTGGTGGCAAAGGCATTCGCCAGCAGGACGGTGGCCGAATGCGAGAAGCTGCTGAACGACGTGGGTGTGCCGGCCGCACCCATCAACAACCTCGAGCAGGTGTTCCGCGACCCGCAGGTCGTGGCCCGCGAAATGGTGCGTGAAGTGGAGCGGCCCGACGGCCGCAAGGTACGCATGCTGGCCAGCCCGATCCGCATGTCGCGCTCCCCCTTGCGCGCACCCGGCCTGGCACCGCACCTGGGTGAACACACCGACCAGATCGCCAACGGCTGGCGCTGCTGAGGTACGCGGCAAAGGCAGCCGCTGGAGATCGGGTGGACCATGAACAATAATGCGGTTTGTTCAAACCGATCGCCGTTCATGAAAATCAACTTCAAGCTGTTCGCGACCTTCCTTGCCGTGGCCGACAACGGCAGCTTCCGCAAGGCGGCCGAGCAGACCCACCTGTCCCTGCCGGCGGTGAGCATGCAGATCAAGCAGCTGGAGGAAGGCCTGGGCGTGGCCGTGTTCCAGCGCACGACGCGCAAGGTCGAGCTCACGCGCGAGGGCGAGGAGCTGATGATCAGCACGCGCAAGGCCATGGCCGAGCTCGACGGTGCGCTGGCGCGCATCCAGCAGGCGGCCGAGATGCAGCACGGACAACTCTCGCTCGGCTGCGTGCCGACCGTGGCGGGCACGCGGCTGCCGGCGTTGCTGGTGAAGTTCGCCAAGACCTATCCGGCGATTTCGGTCAGCGTGCGCGAACTGTCGCAGCCCGAGCTGTTGGAGGCCGTGCGCCGGCGCGAGGTCGACTTCGGCATCGGCCCCATGCCGGAGAAGACGGGCGAACTCGAGTTTCAGCCGATCTTCGTCGACGACAGCGTGGCCCTGATGCCGGCCACGCTGGTGGCCTCCGACAAGACCACCATTTCGCTGCGCGAGTTGGCCCGTCTGCCGCTGCCCCTGCTGTCGCTGGGCACCTCGCAGTTCCAGCGCCAGCTGAACCAGGCGCTTGCCGACGAAGGCGTCGCGCCCGAACTCAGCTACATGGTGACCCACGTCAGCACGCTGGTGGCGATGGCCGAAGCCGGCCTCGGCATCTGCATCATGCCGGCGATGGCCGCACCGCCCAGGACGCCGCTGAAGGCCTTGCGCATCGTTCGCCCCGCCCTGCCCCGCACCATTGCCATCATGACGATCCGTGGCCACACCTTGTCGCCATCGGCCGCCCGCTTCGTGCAGCTGTGCGACATGCTGGCGCCGCCCGCGCCAACCGCTGCCGCGGCGCGCAAGCGGGCGGCCTGAAGCCCACCGCGGACCATGTTACGGCTGCTGCAGGCCCAGTTCCTTGACAAGGGCCGCCGTGACGGCGCTCTCGGTCTGGAACGACTTGGCCAGTGTGTCGCCGTCGATCCAGGCCGCCTGGATGCCGACGCCCGTCAGCTTGTCGTTCAGGTCCGGCAGGGCCAGCACTTCCTGCAGGTCGGCCTTGAGCTTGTCGACGATGGGCCTGGGCATCCCGCGCGGCCCCATCATCACGTGGGAAAGCGTGATGCGCTGGTCGCGAATGCCCTGCTCCATGAACGTCGGAACGTCAGGCAAAGTCTTCAGGCGCGTGGGGGTGCTCACGCCCAGGGCCTTCAATTTGCGGGACTGCACGAAGGCCAGGTTGTTGATCACGCCGTCGACGCCGACCTGGATCTCGCCGCCCAGCAGCGCCTTGGTCGTATCGGGCCCGCTCTTGTAGGGCACCCAGGTGAATTTGATCCTGGCCTCCCGCGCGAACTGCTCCTGCAGCAGGCGGGTGACGGTGGCCGGGCCGCCCGCGTTGAGTTCGCCGGGCTTGCCGCGCGCCAGGCTGATCAGCTCGGCCAGCGACTTCACCGGGACCGTCTCGTTGACGAGGATCAGCATGGGCACGGCGGTCGTCTGCCCGATGATGGTGAAATCGTTCTGCGGGTCATACGACACCTTCATGGTGTGGGGCGTCAGCGTCAGCGTCGAGTTGATGCCCAGCAGCAAGGTGTAGCCATCGGGCGCCGCCCGCTGCATCTCGGCCGTTGCAATGACCGTGTCGCCGCCCGGCTTGTTGTCGACCACCACCTGCTGCCCCCATTTGTCGGACAGTTTCTGGGCGATGGTTCGGGCCACCACATCCGCCGATCCGCCCGCGCCGAACGGCAACACCAGCCGGACCGGCCGAGACGGATAACTCTGTGCCTGGGCTGAAACGGCAGCCAGCAGAAAAGTGCAGACCGCCAGAACGGTAGTCGCGCGCCGGGTGATGAACATGGTTTTTGTCTCCTGTGTGTTGTTCGTGCATTGAAGTTCAAGCTCCATGCAGGACGCAGTCTAAGAACACAGGATTCTTCAGACAATTCACAAGATTTGAAGCATTGTTCATTTCGCGAAGCGATGGCCCGGCCCTATGGACTGACGCGCGACGTGAAGGCCAGCGCACGCCGGAAAACGCCCAACGCATGACGCGGCGGTCAGTGGCCCGGATCAGTGATGGTGGCGGTGGGCAAGATGCTACGGCCTTGCCGTGCACGCACTGGGCACAGCCAACCCGACAACACGCACCTGATTCGTTCATTCACTTAAAACACATTGTGTTTCTTTTGCTAGTGGGATCAGGAATCAAACTCGGCCTTAGACTTTTACCTGGCCCGATCGGATGACCAATGGCTAGCCGACTCATCGACTGATAAAAATATGCGCAACGTGCTCACGACAACAGCCTGCTCGTTGGTCATTCTCCTGGCGGCATGTTCGTCACAGCCTCCTGCCAACACATCCGCTGCATTTCATACAGTTGCAGACGCCACGGTTCAGAGCGATGTGATGCAGACGATCTATCTCTATGAGCGGGCAGTCACCAAAACTGATTTGCGTCCGAAGCTGATGTCTGCTCGGTTTGTTGAGAAACGTGGAGAGATCTACACCGAGAAGTGGGTCGTTCAAACCAATGGTGTCAGTGCGACGTATGACGTTCAGATACAGGCCTCCCCACGTGGGGGTGTGGACTTCAGCGTTGGTCGAGAACCACCACCCGTCCGAGATCCTGCGTCCGGGGCTCCAACTGGCAACGCCAAGGCCGCAGCCAGATGAAAGCAGTCTCTCCAGGCCCCCTGCCGGCGCCACAGGTTCACTGGACGCAAGTACCAGCACTCTAATGAATACGAAAAACTTTGTCCTGCTCTGCGCAGCAACGCTTCTCAGTGGCTGCGCGAGCCAATACGTCTATCGACCGGACGCGAGCGCAGCTTCCTTGCAGATCGCGGGCAACTCCAGGCAGTTTTTTGTGGAGTCTTATCAGAACTTGGCCTGTGCCATCGATGACAACGGAATACGGGTCGCCACTTTTTTTGGGCCTACCGCCGACGTGGCGGATCATGAGCAAGGCAAGGCCGTTGCGGTGCCACCAGGAAAAGAAATGCTGCTCACATTCCGCTATATCGATGCGAAAGTGGGTCAAAACCGCATGTGCAATTTGATGGTGGCATTTACCCCTGAAACCCGCGGCAGGTACAAGGCCTACTTCAAGGTCGAACCTGAGGTCACCGGGTGTGGTGTCTCTCTGAGACAAGAGGGCGAAGGAGAAGCGAAAGAGGTTTCTTCATTCCATCTCGCGGACCGTGTCTGCCTTTCCGGGAAGGATGTCGGCCCGATCAACGGGCGCGCCCAGCGGTTGAAGTGGGAAGTGCAAGTCATTCGCTTGCGTTAGGAAAAAACTTCGGGTTCACGCTGTCCGGTGCGACTCGCGACTGAAGCCGCGCACATCAAGAAAGAACCACGTGACTGAGTTGAAGACCAAACACGCATCCATCCCGTCACCACCGGTGCGATCACAACAACGGACTCGGCTCTATCCTGTCGCCATGCGCACCGGGTTGCGCAGCTGCGTTCTTATCCTGTTGCTCGTGGCCGGATATGCTGCATCGACGGCGCAGGCAGAAGAACCTTTCCCACCCGAAGTCACGCGTTTCCTGGACCGCCGTGCCATGTGCGACCACTGGCGAGGCGAGCCCGCTGATGACGCTGCGCGCCGGGCAGAGATCATCCGCGGGGCTTGCCGGTCATGCCTGGGCACTGACGCCACGGTCGCGCGCCTCAAGAAGAAATACGCAACGCGCCCCGACGTCATGGCCGAACTCGGCAAACTGGATGCGGTCGTCGAGCCAAGGTCTGCCAGCCCTGCGCAAGATCCATGTCGCAAGCTGCGCAAATGAGCGCCGACTGCCGCGGCCCTGCCTACTTGGCTTACTTCCCTTACTTCCCTACTTTCCCTGAAACTGCCGCGACACAAAGCTGCAGGTCGCCACCAGCAGCTGCGCGCACTCCGCCAGACTCGCTTCCATCCGGTGCCGCGGCCCGGCGACGGCCACGGCGAGGGTCTCGTGGTTTACCGTGAAGAACGCGGCCACGGCCCACACGTCGCTGACGTTTTCGCCGCGCGTCTGGAAGAAGCCCGCGCGCCGGCTTTTCAGGATGTCAGCGATCAATGACTCCGGCTCGGTGATGGTGGCGCTGGTCACCGGGGCCAGCGTGCGGCCTTCGAACCACGCGCGCAACTCGGGCTCTTTCAACGCGCCCAGCAGGGCCTTGCCGATCGAGCTGGAATACAGCGGCTTGATGTCACCGGGCCTGGCCGAATAACGGATGGCGTTGGCGCTCTCGGCCACCTGCAGATAGACCACGCTGTCGCCCTGCCGCTTGCCCAGGATCACGGTTTCGCGTGAGGTGTCGCGCAGGCGCTCCAGCATCGGCGTGATGCGTTCGACGAACGGGTCCTTGTCGAGGATGGCGCGCGCCACGTCGTACAGGCGCTTGGTGGGGTACAGCGCGCGTGGCCGGGCCAGCGAATACAGGTAGCCACGCGCGGTGAGCGTGGCCACGATGGCGTGGCAGGTGCTTTTCGGGATGTTCACGGCCTCGGCCAGATCGGTCAGCGACAGCGGCCGCTGGCTGGCCTGAAAGGCTTCGAAGATGTCGATCACGCGTTCGACGGCGGTCACGTTGAGAGCGGTCATGCGGGCTTCCTCGTCTCCTGATGGACTTGGCTGAAAAGTTCGGCCGGCTGAACAAACGGGTGCCATGCGGCTCGGCAGTGTTCACCGCAACCGGTTGTTCGAAATGTAGAACATTTATTCTTGTGCCGGGAAAATTAGCCGCCTAGCATCCAGGCTCTCACCTTCTGGAGGCCTGCGCTTTGCCCAACGGACAAGACATCACCATCGACCAGCGCGCGTCCGGCGCCTGCTGGATCACCATCGAACGCGCGCAGAAACACAACGCCCTGGCCCGCTCGGTACTGACCGAACTGGCCAGGGCCGTGCGCGATGCCGGCGCCAGGCCGCCACCCGTCTGATCGTGCTCACCGGCGCGGGCGAGCGCTTCTTTGCCGCCGGTGGCGACCTGCTCGACCTGGCCAATGTGCGCGACGAGGCCGCCACGCTGGCCATGACCGACGAGGCCCGCGGCGCGCTCGATGTCATCCGCTGTTGTCCGGTGCCGGTGCTGGCGCTGCTGAATGGCGACGCCATCGGCGGCGGCGCCGAACTGGCGCTGGCCTGCGACCTGCGGCTGCAGTCGGCGCATGCGCGCATCGGCTTCATCCAGGCGCGGCTGGCCATCACCTCGGCCTGGGGCGGCGGGCCGGACCTGTGCCGGCTGGTCGGCCCGGCACGGGCGCTGCGCATGATGAGCCGCTGCGAAATGGTGGATGCGCCGCAGGCCCTGGCCTGGGGTCTGGCCGACGCGGTGATCGGCGACGGCCCGGTCGGTGCCGACGTGGAAGCCTTCCTGGCGCCGATGCTGGCCTGCGCGCCGCAGGTGCTGCGCGGCATCAAGGCGCAGACCCTGGCCGCCCGGCGCGGCGAGCCCTACGAGGCGGCGCGCGCCACCGAACAACAGCAGCTGCTCGCCACCTGGCTGCACGACGATCACTGGCGCGCCTCCGAAAAAATCCTCTCCAAGGCCCCACGATGAACAGCCACACCCACGTGCAGAACGAACCCGCGCTTCGACCCGTGAACCGCAGCGGCGTCGAGGTGCCGACCAGCGTACCGTCATCAGCCGTTGACCCGGCCCACATCGGCGCGCCCGGCGAATACCCGTTCACCCGCGGCATCTTCCCCGACGGCTACAACGGCCGTCTGTGGACCATCCGCCAATACTCCGGCTTCGGCACCGCCGAGGAATCGAATGCGCGCTACAAGTTCCTGCTGGCCAAGGGCCAGACCGGGCTGTCGGTGGCACTCGACTTGCCGACGCAATGCGGCCTGGACCCGACCCACCCGATGGCCCGGCCCGAGATCGGCAAGGTCGGCGTGTCGCTGTCCAACCTGAGCGAGGCCGAGATCCTGTTCGAAGGGCTGGACCTGTCGAAGATCTCGACCTCGTTCACCATCAACGGCACGGCGGCCATCATCTACGCGATGTACCTGGCGGTGGCCGACAAGCAGAACGTGCCGCGCACCAAACTCACCGGCACGATCCAGAACGACATCCTCAAGGAATACGTGGCCCGCGGCACCTGGATCTTCCCGGTGCGCCCGTCGATGCGGCTCATTGCCGACTCCATCCTGTACTCCAACGATGTCTCGCCGCGCTTCAACCCGATCAGCATCGCCGGCGCCCACGTGCGCGACGCGGGCGCCACGGCCGCCGAAGAAATGGCCTACACCCTGGCCAACGGCCTGGCCTATGTCGACGAGCTGCAGTCGCGCGGCGGCGACGTGGAAAAGTTTGCCAAGCGGCTGTCTTTCTTCTTCTACGTGCACATGGATTTCTTCGAGGAAGTGGCCAAGTTCCGCGCCGGCCGCCGGCTCTGGGCCAGGCTGATGAAAGAACGCTACGGCGTGCAGGACCCGAAGGCGCAGCACTTCCGCTTCGGTGTGGTGTGCGGCGGCTCGTCGCTGGTGGCGCCACAACCCTACAACAACGTGGTGCGCGTGGCCGTGGAGACCATGGCCGCTGTGATGGGCGGGGCGCAGTCGGTGTTCACCTGCGCGTTCGACGAGGCCTTCCAGATCCCGACCGAGTTCTCGGCCGAGCTGGCAGTGCGCACGCAGCAGATCATCGCTTTCGAGAGTGGCATCGGCCGCACGGTCGACCCGTTGGGCGGCAGCTATTTCGTGGAACAGCACACCGACCGCATGGAAGAAAAGATCGTGCAGGTGATGGACGAGATCGAAGCCTATGGCGGCGTGACGCGGGCCATCGAAGAGGGCTGGATTCAGCTGCGCCTGGCCGAGCGTGGCCTCGAACGCAAGCTCGACATCGACTCCGGCCACCAGGTCATCGTGGGCCAGAACCACTTCAAGAAGGTCAACGAGGAGATCAAGGTCGGCGAGGTGTTCACGCTCGACCCCACGGTAGCCAAACGTGCGCTCGAAAAGTTTCAGCGTGTGCTCGACACCCGCAACCAGAGCGCGGTGGACGCGTCGCTGGCCAGCCTGGCCGGCGCCGCGGCCCGTGACCGCGAGAACGTCATGCCCTACCTGGTCGACTGCTGCCACGCCTACGCCACAGTCGGCGAGATGGTGGCCTGCCTGAAGAAGGAATGGGGCGAATTCAAGGAACCGGTGAATCTATGAGCGACGCGCCGGGCCGCCCCAAGCAAGCTCGCACCGCAGTGCGCAGTACGGAGGTTACCGAATGAGCATTACTTCCACGCCCAACCCGGCACTGGCCGGCAAACGCATCCTGATCGGCAAGCCCGGCCTGGATGGCCACGACATCGGCGCGAAGATCATCGCCCTCACCCTGCGCAACGCGGGCGCCGAAGTCATCTACACCGGACTTCGCCGCAGCCCGCGGCAGATCGCCCAGGTGGCCGTGGACGAAGGCGTCGACGCGGTGGGCCTGAGCATCCTCTCCGGCAGCCACAAGGAGCTGGTGGAGGACGTGATGGCGCAGTTGCGCGAACTCGGCGCAGGCGACGTGAAGGTGTTCGTCGGCGGCACCATTCCGGCCGAAGACCAGCCGCACCTGCACGCGCTGGGCGCGGCGGCAATCTTCACCGCCGACATGGCGCTCGACGACGTGGTCCGCATCCTGGCGGAGAAACTCAAATGAACGCGTCGAACGGCCCGCTCGCCGGCATCCGCGTCATCGAGGTCGGCCACATGCTGGCCGGGCCCTACTGCGGCCTGATGCTGGCCGACATGGGCGCCGAAGTCATCAAGGTGGAGGCCAGCGAAGGCGACATCGGCCGTACCGTCAGCCCGCATTTCATCGGCCCGCACAACGCCTATTTTGCGAGCCTGAACCGCAACAAGAAAAGCGTGGTGATCGACCTGGCCAGCCCCGAAGGCCAGGCCGACCTGCACCGCATCGTTGCCCGATCGCAGGCGCTGATCACCAACCTGCGGCCCTCGGCCATCAAGAAGCTGGGGCTCACCTACGAGGCGCTGCGCACGGCCAACGAGCGGCTGGTGTGCGTGGCGCTCACCGGCTACGGGCTCGACGGGCCGTATTCCGAAAACCCGGCCTACGACTACGTGATCCAGGCCATGACGGGCGTGATGGCGTTGACCGGCGACCCCAGCGCGCCGCCCACCAAGGCCGGCTACTCGGCCGTCGACAACTCCGCTGGCCTGGTGGCCGCGCTCGGCCTGCTGGCCAAGATCGTCGAAGGCCGCGGCGGCCAGGTCGACGTGTCCATGTACGACGTGATGCTGTCACAGCTCAACTACCTGGCCGGGGCCGATCTGAACGCGGGTGAAACCATCCAGCGCCTGCCGGCTTCGTCGCATCCGTACGTGGTGCCGGCGCAGATCTTTCCGACAGCCGACGGCTGGCTCACGCTGTTCATCACCCACGACAAATTCTGGAAGAAGTTCTGCGAAGAGATCGGCCAACCCGCGTGGACGGCCGACCCGAAATTCGCCAGCATGCAGGGGCGCCGTACCCACCGGGCCGAGGTGGTGGCGGCGATTGCGGCCGTGCTGGCAACGGCATCGGCGGCCAACTGGGTGCGCCGGCTGGCACCGCTCGGGGTGGTGGTGGCCGAGGTCGGCACCCTCGGCGACGCGCTGCGCAGCGACATCGCCGCCGACCGCTCCCTGGTGGTGTCGCTGGGCAATGGTGACCTGCCGCTGCGCGCTGTCGCCAGTCCGATTCGCTTCAACGGCTTCACACCTACCTATGGCCTGCCGCCCCTGCTCGACGAACACCGGGGCGAGGTCCTCGGCTGGGCCTCGGCGTGAACACGGCGGCGTTGGACCGGCGCGCATTGGGTCGCCGGCTCACGGAGCTGACCAATGCCAGCGGCCTGGAACTGGCCCGCAGTCCGTTGCGCGAACCCGCGGCCCAGCACGCGCGGCGCATCGGCATCACCGGTGCGCCCGGCGCCGGCAAGAGCACGCTGCTGGGGCACCTGGCCGTGGCGCGTGCCGAGCGTGGCCGGCTCGGCATCCTGGCGGTCGACCCGAGCAGCCCGAAGAGTGGCGGCGCCATCCTGGGCGACCGCGTGCGCATGGACGAGTTGGCCGGCGCGTCCGAGCTGTACATCCGCTCGCTGGGTTCGCGCAGGACCTCGGACGGCCTGGCCGACAACCTGCCCGAGATGCTGGACGCGATGGACGACTTCGGCTTCCAGGAAGTGATGCTCGAGACCGTGGGCGTGGGCCAGACCGAATACGCGGCCCGCATCCAGGTCGACACGCTGGTGCTGGTGCTGCTGCCCGACAGCGGCGACACGGTGCAGGCCATGAAGGCCGGCATCATGGAGATGGCCGACATCTTCGTGGTCAACAAGGCCGACTTGGCCGGCGCGCAGAAGATGGCCACCGACATCAGGCGCATCGCCGCCATCACCCGGCACGCACCCGGCGACTGGCTGGCACCAGTGCTGCTGGCCTCGGCCGCGCAGCCCGAGTCGATCGCGGCGCTGTCGCAGGCCATCGACAGCCACCAGGCCTGGCTCGCGGGCGGCAACCTGCGCCAGGCGCTGCAGTTGCAGCGCGGCCGCTACCGGCTGCGCCGCCTGATGGAGCTGCGCGCCGCCGAAGTGGTGGCGCAGCAGCAGGCCGGCTTCTTCGCCCAGCCGCTCGACCAGCAGCTGCGGCAGGCTTTCGAGGCGGCTGACCGGATCGGCCGGGACGCCTGACCCCCGCCGATCAAAACCAATATCAACCGCAGGAGACAACCATGCCACGCTTCATCGGACCACTTGCGCTGCTCGCAGCCATCGCCCTCACGCCTTTTGCCGCACAGGCCGACGACTTCCCGAGCCGGCCGGTGCGGATCATCGTGCCGCAGACGCCGGGCGGCGCTTCGGACGCGCTGGCGCGCATCATCGGCCAGAAGCTCGGCGAGAAATGGAAGCAGCCGGTGGTCATCGACAACCGGCCGGGCGCGGGTGGCAATGTGGGCATGGAATTCGTGATGGCCGCACCGGCCGACGGCTACACCCTGCTCATGAGCTACGTGGGCACGCAGGCCATCAACGGCGCCCTGTACAAGAAGCTGCCGTTCGACCCCGGCACCGACTTCGCGCCGGTGGCCACGCTGGCCACGCTGCCCTTCGTGCTGGTGGGCAAGCCCGACACGCCCTACCGCACAGTGGCCCAGCTGGTCGACGCCGCGAAGACGCGCCGCATCACCTATGGCTCGGCCGGCAACGGCTCGGTGAACCACCTGGTGGGTGAGATGTTCAATGCCGCGGCGGGCGTCAAGCTGGTGCATGTGCCCTACCGCGGCGCGGCACCGGCGCTGCAGGACCTGATGGGTGGCCAGATCGACCTGGTGTTCACCAGCCTGCCGTCGGTGGCCGGCTCGATCAAGAGCAATGCGCTGTTTCCGATCGCCGTGACCAGCGCGCAGCGAGCCACCTCGTTCAACAACATCCCGACCATCGCCGAGGCCGGCGGCCAGCAGTTCGGCGACTTCGACGTGAACCCCTGGTTCGGCCTGATGGGGCCGAAGCGCATGCCGGCGGAGCTGGTGCAGAAGATCAACAACGACGTCAACGAACTGCTGCGCTCGAAGGAAGTCATCGACAGCTTCGCAGCCCAGGGCGCGGAACCGCTGGCCACCAGGCCCGAGCAATTTGGCGCCATGCTCAAGGCCGACCTCGTCAAGTGGGGCGGTGTGGTGAAGACGTCCGGGGCCAGCGTCGACTGATGCCACGGCGCGCAACGCAACCGACTCGGCGGCCATGACGCGCACCGACATCCGCGCCCTGAAGCGGTTGGTCATGGCGGGCCTGCAGCACGATGCCAGCGCCGGCGAGCGGCAGGCCGCGCGCGACGCCGCCCTGCAATTGCTCCAGCGCAGCATCGCCATGCAGCATGATCGGCTGTTTCTGCACCGGCTTGCCGATGCGATGAAGCTCGGCGCCGCCATCGACCCGCGGGCCCGGGCGCATTGCGAGGCGATGGCCGGCGACCCGATCCGCTTCGGTGGGTTGTTCGCCGCGGCGCGGAAGATCCACCCCAGCCTACCATGCTCGTGCAGGACCTGACCGAGCGCCTTTGAGGAGCTCGTGCACGTGAAGACACACCGTTCGGCAACCACCCACAAGGAAGTCCCCAGCGGCACCCAGAGCATCGAACGCGCCCTGCGCATCTTGCGCGAACTGGCGGCGCGCGGTGAATTCGGCTGGCGCCTGTCGGACCTGGCGGCGCGCTGCGAGGTCGACAAGGGCACGGTGCACCGCGTGCTCTCGTGCCTGGTGCGCGAGCGCTTCGTGCAGCAGCGCGCGGTCGACAAACATTACTTTCCCGGGCCGATGCTCTACGAGCTGAGCCTGTCGCTGCCCGGCTACGGGGCCTTCCAGAAGGCCTGCGAACGCCGCCTGGCCAAGTTCGCCACGCAGACCGAAGCCATCGCCTGGCTGATCCTGCGCAGTGGCAACGAATACGTGTGCGCCGTACGCAAGGGCGACCTCGAATTGCGCGGGCTGATGGTGCATGTCGGCACCCGCCGACCGCTGTTCACCTCGGTCGGCGGCGTGGCCATCCTGCAGACGCTGCCCTCGCTCGAGACCCACAACATCCTGCAGGACAACATCCAGCACGAGACCACGCAGCGCGGCACCGCCCGCCTGGCCGCGTTGAAGAAAATGCGCGACCGGTCGCAGCGCCATGGCTTCGGCGTGAACCTGGGCGACGTGGTGACGGGTGTGCACGCGTTCGCCGTGCCGGTGTGCGGGAGCAACGGCCAGGCGGTGGCGGCGGTGTGCCTGACGGGCTTGCCGGAACAGTTCGGCGAAGCGCGCCTTCCCGAGGTGCAGGCGGCCCTGCGTGAAGTGGCCACCGACGTCGAGGCGGAAGCACGCAAGTGCCTGGGCTCGGTGATGCAGATCGCGTTGACAGAAGACGCCTGACGGCCACGCGAAGCGCGCGCCGCTTCGAGAAGTTCAAATGGTGAAACTCCGCTTTCCGCCCCTATGGGCAGGGGCCGGCGGCGTCGATATTCTGGGTTCAAGAGACAACTCCAGAACGACAAAGCATGAACGTGAACACAGCGGTCAACCTCGAAGACCTGCGCCTGATGGCCCGGCGCAAGCTGCCCCGCATCGCGTTTGATTTCATCGATGGCGGGGTGGACGACGAGGACTGCATGCGCCGCAACCGCGCGGCCTTCCGCAAGTACCAACTGCTGCCGCGTTATCTGGTCGACGTGAGCACACGCGACCAGTCCACCGAGCTGCTGGGCCGGCGTTACGCCAGCCCCTTCGGCATCTCGCCCACCGGGCTGGCCGGCCTGTTCCACCCCGGCGCCGACGAGCTGCTGGCGCAGGCGGCCAAGGCGGCCAACATCCCTTTTCTGCTTTCGAGCGCGAGCAATGCATCGCTGGAAGCGGTGGCCAAGCTGGCGCCCGACCACGTGTGGTTCCAGATCTACGGCACGCGCGACGAACGCATCAACGCCGACCTGGTGAAACGCGCCCGCGATGCCGGTGTGCGCACCCTGGTGGTGTCGGTGGACGTGCCCGTCAACGCGAACCGCGAGCGCAACAAGCGCAACGGATTCTCGCGCCCGTTTCGCATGACACCGGCGGTGGCTTTCGAGGCCCTGGGCCACCCGGCCTGGGTGCTGCGCTACCTGCGCAGCGGCGGCATTCCGATGATGCGCAACTGGGCGCCCTATGGCCGGGCCGGTGCCACGGCGGCCGAGGTGGCCGACCTCTACGGCACGCTCACGCCGGCCCCGATGATCCGGTGGCAGACGCTGGAGCAGATCCGCGCCGTATGGACCGGCCCGCTCGCCGTGAAGGGCCTGCTGCACCCGGACGACGCACGCCAGGCGGCCGACATCGGCGTCGACGCGCTCATTGTTTCCAACCACGGCGGGCGCCAGCTCGACACCGCGCCGTCGCCCGTCGAGATGTTGCCGGTGATTCGCGCGGCCGTCGGCGAGCGGGTGGAGTTGATGCTCGACAGCGGCGTGCGGCGCGGCTCCGACATCGTCATCGCGCGCTGCCTCGGCGCCCGCTTCACGACCTTCGGCCGGCCCACCCTGTTCGGCGCGGCGGCGGGCGGCGCAGCGGGCATCGCGCGGGCACTGCAGATTGTGCGCAACGAGATCGACATGGTCATGGCGCAGATCGGCTGCAGTTCGTTCGATGCGCTCGACGCGCATTACCTGCGGCTCGAAGGCACGGGCCATGAAACGGGCCTTGCCGGCATGTCAACGCGCGAAGACCAACCGGCGCCGGGCACGGTTTCGCCCATTCCAAACATAAGGAGACAACGATGATGGCATTCCATAAAACCGGCCGCTGGCTGGCTGCGCTGTGCGCGGCGCTCAGCCTGAGCGCTGGCGCGCTGGCCCAGACCTATCCCAGCCGCCCGGTGAAGATCGTGGTCGCCTACCCACCCGGGCAGAGCACCGACATTGCCACCCGCTACCTGGCCAACAAGCTCTCGGCCGCGCTGGGCGAAGGCGTGGTGGTGGAGAACCGGCCCGGCGCCTTCGGCAACATCGGCACGGCCTTCGCGGCGCGGGCCACGCCCGACGGCTACACGCTGATCATGGGTGCGTCGGGCACCCACGCCATGAACCCCTATCTGTACGACAACATCGGCTTCGACCCCGAGAAGGACTTCGAACCGATCATCGCCACGGCCTTCATTCCGATGGTGATCTCGGTGCATCCGTCGCTCAACATCAACACGCTGGCCGAGCTGGTGCAGTACGCCAAGAGCCGGCCCGACAAGGTCGACGTGGCCGTGCCCAGCGTCACCGCGCAACTGGTGCTGGAGATGATCAGGCGGCAGAACGTGCCGCTGTTCGCCATCAAATACAAGGGCTCGGGCGAGGCCATGACGGCGCTGCTCGGCAACCAGGTGCCGGTGCTGATCGACACCGTGGCCGCGTCGCGAGCCCAGTTCGGCAAGATCAGACCGCTGGCGGTGACCTCGGCCAGACCGATGGCCGCGCTGCCCGAGATCAGGTCGGTGGCGCAGCAGGGCATGGACGGCTTCCAGGTCGTGGCCTGGAACGCGCTGATGGCGCCGCGCGGCACGCCGGTGGAAATACGCGACCGGCTGGAGGCCGAGATGCGCAAGATTTTGGCCCTGCCCGAAACCGCCAAGGCCCTGCACGATCTGGGCTTCGAGCCCGCACCGCCCATGGACCGCGCACAACTGCTGGCCTGGCTGCAGTCGGAGCGCCAGACCGACGCCGACATCATCCGCAGCGCCAAGATGAAGGCCGACTAGGCCTTTTCACTACCTCCATTCCATCCACCACACAAGGAGACTTCACCATGTCCGCCATCGCCACCGAACTCAAGATCCGCAAGCTGCATTCCGATTTCGTGATCGAGATCGACGAACGCATCGACCAGTTGCTGGACGACCCCGACGCCATCGCCCAGATCCGTCAACTGTGGCAGACATCGCCGCTGATCGTGTTCCCGCGGCAGTCGCTCGAAGAGGCCGAGCAGGTGCGCTTCACGGCGCTGTTCGGCCGCTGCGAAAGCGCCAACCGCAAGGACATCCAGTCACCCTACTTCGACGAGATCATCTACTTCAGCACGCTGCGTTATGCCGACGGCCGCTTCGTCGGCGGCTTTGCCGGCGGCGACGACGTGGACTGGCATTCGGACCAGACCTTCATGGTGAACCCGGCCACCGGCGCCATGCTGTACGGCGTCGAAGTGCCCAAGGGCGGCGGCGACATCTACTGGGCCAACCAATACGGCGCCTGGGACAAGCTGCCTACCGACGTGCAAAAACTGATCGACGGCCGCACCGGCACCTACCGCTATGCCAAACGCATGGCCATCATGAACACACTGGAATTGAAGGACAAGGACAGCCCGCAGGCCAAGAAGATGGCCGCCCTGCCCGACGCGTTCCACCCGGTGGTGCTGACCCACCCCGTGACCGGCCGCAAGGCGCTGTACGCCGACCCGACCACGCTGGTCTCCATCGAAGGCCTGAGCGAAGCCGAGAACGCGCGGGTGTTGCCCATCTTGTTCGAGGCCGGCGGCAGCGCCGACCTGGTGTACCGCCACAAGGTGCACAACGGCGACCTGATGCTGTGGGACAACGGCTGCACCATGCACCGCCGCGACAACATGCAGCTCGACCAGCCGCGGCTGATGAAACGCACCACCTTCCGGCTGTCGCCGGAACTGCACTGCGTGCCGCACTGAACCTGGCGCACCTGCCGCTGTCAACACCGGGAGACTTTTCTTGAACAAATCCAAAGTATTTCTGCGCGTGAACCGCGTCGATGCGGCGCTGTGCGCGCAGGCGCTGGAGGCCACCGTTTCCGACCTCCACGAGGCGATGTCGGCACGCGGGCCGGGCGGGCTGATGTCCAGCCGCATGCGGCCGGTGCAGCGCGGCGCCAAGATCTGCGGGCCGGCGGTGACGGCCTTCGTGGCGCCCGGCGACAACCTGATGATGCACCGCGCGCTGGTGCTGGCCCAGCCGGGCGACGTGCTGGTGGTGGTGTCGGCCGCCGAGACCTCGGGCGCGCAGTGGGGCGACATGGCCGCGCGCTACGCCATGAAAAAAGGCCTGGCCGGCGTGGTGGTGCAGGGCTGCGTGCGTGACACCGACACCGTCGAGGCGCTGGGCTGCAAGGTCTGGTCCACCCACATCCATTCGATCCACCCCGACAAAAGCGGCCACGGCCTGGTGAACACGCCGGTGGTCTGCGACGGCGTGGCGGTGAACCCGGGCGATTTGATCCTGGCCGATGGCGACGGCGTGGTGTGTGTGCCCCGGGCCGAAGCGCCGGCCATTGTGCAGGCGGCGCTGGCCCGCATGCGCAAGGAAGAAGACATGGCCCAGGCCGTGGCCCGTGGCGAGGCGGTGTGGGACCTGGGCGGCTCGGCCGCCAGTTATGCCGCGATGGACATCGAAGAGATCGACGCGGCCTTCGACGACCGCTGAAGGCCAGCGTCGCGGGTTGGCATCGCAAGTTGCCATTGCAGGTTGCCACCGCGACGGGCTCCGCACAACAACAAGGAGACAAGATGATAATTTTCCACCGCGTCGGCGGCAAGCTGGCCAAGCTGCTCACCGCATCGGCACTCTGCCTTTCCTTCGGTATGACCCAGGCCGCCGAGATGTGGCGCGCCTACACCTACAACGCCGTGGCCACCGTCACCGCGGTGAAGGGCCTGAACGCGATGTTCGAAGACATCAAGAAGCAGACCGGTGGCCAGCTGAGCGTGCGGCTGAACCTGGGCGGCACGCTGCCCATCACCGCCACCAACATCACCCAGGCCGTGGCCGACAACGTGGTGCAGCTGGGCGATGACGCCTTCTTCGTCGGCAGTGCGCCGGTGGGCGCCGTGGTGCGCCTGCCACTGATGATCCGCTCGATGCAGGAGTTCGAGAAAGCCTGGGACATCGAAGCGCCCTACCTGCGCGCCGACTATGCCAAGAAGGACGTACTGATCCTGGGCCGCTACATCTTCCCGTACAACGTGTTGTGGTCGCGCAAGAAGCTCACCTCGCTGGCCGACGTGAGCGGCCAGAAGATCCGCGTCATCGCACCCGAACAGGCCGACTTCATCAGGATGCTGGGCGGCATCCCGGTGACGCTGGGCACGGCCGAAGTCGCCGCCGCCATCGACCGTGGCGTGATCGACGGCGCCATCACCGCCAGCTCGGGCTACGGCTATGTGTGGCGCGACCTGCTGAAGTACAGCTACCGGCTCAACATCAGCTTCATCGACTCGCTGGTGCTGGTCAACCAGGGCGCGTGGGACAAGCTGCCCGCCGACACCCGCACCAAGGTGCAGAAGGTGGTGGACGACCACACCCAGCGCATCACCAAGGCCATGGCCGCCGAGGAAGACGAGATGACGCGCAAGCTGGCCGTCGAGGGCATGGTGGTCACCGAACCCACGGCGGCCGACATCGCCATCGCCGAGGGCAAGATGGCGCCTTACTGGAAGAGCTGGGCCAACGGGCGTTCGGCCACCACGCAGGAAGCCATGCAGAAGATCCATTCGGCGATCGGGCGTTGAAGATGAAAGCCGTTGCAATGGACCTGCCGGACATGGCGCCGGTGGACGCCGACGCCTTCAGCCCCGCCGAGGGCCCGGTCGAACGCGTCACGCGCTGGGCCACCCAGGCGGCCGTGGTGTTCCTGGTCGTGATGATGGGCATCGAGATGATCGCGCGCTCGGCGCTGGGCTGGTCGCTGCAGGTGACCAACGAGCTCGGCGGCTATGCGCTGATCGCCATCACCTTTCTGGGCCTGGCATCGGGCCAGGCCGACCACGCCTTCCACCGCGTGCACATGCTCGACGCACGGCTTTCGGCCACGGGCAAGGCTGCGCTGCGGCTGGTGTTCGACCTGGCCACGCTGGCCGTCTCGGCCGTGTTGTGCGCCGAGTTCACGCGCTTCCTGTGGATCACCTGGGCCTCGGGCGACGTGGCTGCCACCAGCCTGGTCACGCCGCTGTGGATGCCGCGCCTGGCCATGCCGATCGGCATGCTGGCGCTGGTGATCACGCTGCTTCGCACCGTGGCCGGCGACGTGCGACGGCTGCGCGCGGCGCGGCTGCACAGGCCGGCGCCGGGCGTTCGGGGAGCCGCGCTGTGAGCCCCGAACTGCAGATCATCGTCATCTTCGTGCTGTTTCTCGGCCTGCTCGCGGCGGGCATGACCGTGCCCTTCGCGATCCTGCTGCCGGGCATCGTCTACCTGTACCTGCAGGGCGGCGTGGGCGCGCTGCACGGCCTGGGCCTGGTGAGCTGGGGCAGCATGGACAGCTACACCCTCACCGCGATCCCGCTGTTCGTGCTGATGGCCGAGTTCCTGCAGGGCAGCGGCATCGGGCTGCGCGTCTACGGCGGGCTGGCCAAGCTGGTGCGCAAGGTGCCGGGCGGGCTGCTGCAGACCAACATCGCCGGCTGCGCCATGTTCGCCGCGGTCAGCGGGTCGAGCATCGCCACGGCGGCGGCCATCGGCAAGGTGGCCCTGCCGCAGCTGGAAGCGCGCAACTACGACCGGCGCTTCGCCACCGGTTCGCTGGCCGCGGGAGGCACGCTGGGCATCCTGGTGCCGCCGAGCATCGCGATGATCGTCTACGGCACCTTCACCGAAACCTCGGTGGCGAAGCTGTTCATGGCGGGCATCGTGCCGGGCGTGATCCTGACGCTGCTGTTCATGGTGTACGTGGCCTTCGCGGCCATCGCCAAGCCCGAGATCGCACCGCGCGAGACCGGCAGCCTGCCGATGGCGGAGATCTTCCGGGCGCTGCTCGACGTGGTGCCGTTCTTGGTGCTGATCGCCTGCATCATGGGCACGATCTACAGCGGCCTGGGCACGCCCACCGAGGCAGCCGGCGCGGGTTGCCTGTTCAGCCTGCTGATCTCGTGCATCTGGGGCAAGCTGTCGTGGAAGATCTTCCTGAACTGCCTGCGCCGCTCGGCGCTGGTGGTGGCCAACATCCTGTTCATCACCTATGCGGCCTTCGTGTTCTCGTACGCCATGAGCTACGCCGGCGTGGGGGAACAGGTCACCGAATTCATCGTCGGGCTGAAGCTCAACAAATACGAGTTCTTCCTGGCGCTGCTGATCCTGTTCACCGCGCTGGGTGCGTTCGTGGAAAGCCTGGGCATGATCGTCATCACCGTGCCGCTGCTGTACCCGCTGCTGGCCAGCTACGGCATCGACCCGGTGTGGTTCGGCATCGTGGTGGTGGTGTTCATCGAGATGGGGCAGATCACGCCGCCGATCGGCATCAACCTCTTCGTGATCCAGAGCATCTCGCGCGGCAGTCTTTCGGACGTGGTGCTGGGCACGATCCCGTTCCATCTGCTGATGTTCGTGTTGCTCGGGCTGCTGGTGGTCTGGCCCGAGATCGCGCTGTGGCTGCCCGGCCGCATCTCACGCTGAAGCGCAGACAGACCGGAAGGAACCCAACATGTTCGCCCCACCCGTTCGCATCCAGGCCGAGGTGTTCGCCCGCCTGCCCGAAGAGTTCATGGTCCGTGGCCGCAAGTCAACCTGGGTTGACACGCAGTTGCACGGCGCCGCCACGCCGGTGTTCCTCGAAGGCCCGTCGTTCGATCTGGACGGCAACCTGTGGGTCGTCGACATACCCTATGGCCGTATCTTCAAGATCGATCCGCAAGGCCGCTTCACGCTGATGGCCGAATACGACGGCGAGCCGAACGGCCTGAAGTTCCACCCCGACGGCCGCGCCTTCATCGCCGACTACCGGCGCGGCATCATGGTGCTGGACCCGGCCAACGGCAAGGTCGAGCCCTACCTGGAACGCGCGCGGCTGGAGTCCTTCAAGGGCTGCAACGACCTGTTCTTCGCGTCGAACGGCGACCTGTATTTCACCGACCAGGGCCAGACCGGCCTGCAGGACGCCAGCGGCCGCCTGTTCCGCCTGCGCGGTTCGGGCCAGCTCGACTGCGTGCTGGCCGGCATCCCCAGCCCCAACGGCCTGGTGCTGAACCTGGACGAAACCGCCGTGCTGCTGGCCGTGACACGCGACAACGCCATCTGGCGCGTGCCGATGATGGCCGACGGCACCGCCACCAAAGTGGGCGTGTACATCCAGATGTCGGGTGGCGGCGGGCCCGACGGCATCGCGCTGGACCACACGGGCGGCCTGGCGGTGTGCCATGTCGGCTTCGGGGCGACCTGGGTCTTCAGCGCCAGGGGCGAACCGTTGTACCGCATCGATTCGCCGGTGGGGCTGTACACGACGAACTGCGCTTATGGCGGCGCGGACGGCAGGACCTTGTACACCGTGGAGTCGCGCTCGGGCACGGTCCTCACGGCGACCTTGCCCGAGGCGGGGCGGCCGATGTATTCGCACCGTGGCGTTGCCGCGCGCTGAGGTGGACGCGATGGCCGTCGACCGCGCCTTTCACTGCACCAGCGCGCGGGTCCGCCCCACTACGTTCAGCAGCAGCACGGCCCAGCCGGCAAGCAGCAGCATCCACCGCGCTCCCTGCGGCACCGTCCAACCAGCCCAGAGGCACACCAGCGCCATGTCCGCCGCGCCCTCATTCCCCCAGATCGCAGAACCAATGCCAGCGCACCACACGCTGCCCGCAATAACGCGTGGTGACCCGCGCCACCAGCTCCGAATCGCCATACTGCAGCCAGGCCCGGTCGGCCCAGTTCACGCCTTCGTACAGGTCTTCGGCGTCGCCGGTCAGGTCGTAGCGGTTCATCAAGGCAGTCGCTACCTGCCGCACCGATAACGCGCTGCCGCTGGCCGCTTCGTTGCGCAGCAGGTCGATGGCCGGCGGCGCTTCGGGCATGGGCTGCGCCGGCAATACGGCCAGCCGGGGTTCGGGGTGGCTGCGCGAGTTGGCGTCGCGTGCCGCGAAGCTGAACAAGGCGGCGCAGCCCAGCAGGGCTACGCCCAGGTAGCCAAACAGTTGTGCGCGTTCGCGGGATGAAGTCATGCGATGCTCCTGTCTTGCGAATGAAATTCGATGCGCCCGAGATGAGCGCCGGGCGCCGCAGGATGCCGTTGCCCCGGCGAGGCGGTGCAGTGCGGTGCGGTGCGGTGCGTGGTGGAAGTGTGCGCTCGCAGCAGCTGCGGCACAGGCCGAATCATAGAAGGCGCGGGGCAAAGGCGATCGCATGATGTCCTGAAATTGGATGACGGGACCGCGATGCCGGGTCGGGGTCCCGTGGGGCGGCGGCGGGCTGTCGGGTGGCCGTTCAGGGTCGGTGCAACGCATGGCGTGGCTCCGCAATTCGACCGCAAGGAGCCGAGTTCGCCCCCCGTGCCTTTTTTCTAGACTGCGTGCATCGACCACTCTTTTGGAGCCAGACCATGCATGACACACAGCACCCTTCGGTCAGCCTGCTGCGGCGCAACGCCGCGCGGCCGCTGACCAGCGCCATCGAATTCACCACCGGCACCTGCAGCCACGGCGACTTGCTGGTGGCGCGCAACGGCGATGGCCTGTGCGCCATCTTCATGGACGACACCATGGCCGGTCTCGCCCCGCAACTGGCCGCGGCGTTTCCCGGGCGCCTGCTGATGGACGCGTCGGCCGCCATGGCCGGTACGCTGGCGCAGGTTGCGAAGTTCATCGACGAGCCGCACGCGGATGGGCGTCTGGCGCTGAGCATTGGCGGCACGCCGTTTCAACAACTGGTCTGGGCCGCGTTGTGTGATGTGCCGGCGGGCGCGACCACCACTTATGCGGCGCTGGCACAGGCCATCGGCGCGCCGGAC
>JAQGMQ010000891.1 GCA_028292305.1 Rhodoferax sp. | reverse complement strand
CAGATCTTCAGAACCCTTGAAGCCGAAACGGCTGGTGTTCAGACCGCCACCGCCAGCAGCTGCAGGCAGATTGACGCCAACTTGCGTAACGCCGTTAGCCTTGACGGAACCGACATAAGCGTCGACGAGGCCGTACAGCGTGACGCTGGATTGTGCGGAAGCAGCGCCGGAAGCGGCGATGACGGCCAAGGCGATCAAACTCTTCTTCATATTAGAAATCTCCAAAAGTGGGAACAAAACACGGACTGGAAACAGTTCGGAGGGAAAACTCTTGTGGTTAACCCTTATTTGTATTTAACCAAACTGTCCGACCCCTGGCAAAGCTTCTTTACGGTCGATAGCAAAATATAGGCCCTTTCTGTTGGCATTGTGCAACGCAGCAACCGGATGTAACGGTATAAACGCATGTAAATCGGTGCAATGACACACAGGTCACACGCAGTTCTGCTGCAGTGAAATACTGGCTTGCAGGGTCGACCGGCACGGCGTTCGAACCAGCTGTAGCTTCGCCACCACGCCTGCCGAAAAAACAACGGGTCCGCGCTTGGCATGCCGACCGGGACGGCTACTCGGCCAGCCGTGCGTGCAGCGTCGCTAAGACCTTGTTTTACCTACGTTAAATACACTTTCAGAGGCCCCGGGCGGGCTACCGATGGGCCGGGTTTTCCCCTGTCTCTGATGAGATACCGTGCGTGTTCCTACTCTTTACGGCGCGGTACCCGGCACGTAGTCTCGGGCTTCCTGATGAGACGCCGGTCCGCGCGGCGCAAGGAAAATCTGACCTGCAACTCTGGAGACTTTATGAAAAAAATGCGTGTGATTTCTGCGGCCGTGCTTTGCTGCATTTCGTCCTTCGCCATGGCGCAAACAGCCGCCGGCAACAGCAGCGTCACCCTCTACGGTCTGGTCGATGTCGGCTATACCCACGTCACGGGCGGCCCCGGTGGCACGCAAAACAAGATCACCAGCGGCAACATGGAAGGCTCGCGCTTCGGCCTGCGTGGCAACGAAGATCTGGGTGGCGGCTACCGCGCCATCTTCACGCTTGAAGGCCGTTTTGAAGCCGACACCGGCGGGCTGTCCAACCGCCCCGACTCGACGGGCCGTCTGCCCGACCGACTGAGCAGCGCCACGTCGCTGGGTTTGCCTGCTGGCCTGCAACCGGCCGTGTCCGCCGTGGCCGCGCAAATCGGCTCCACCATCGGCGTCAACCTGAGCAACAACCTGTTCGATCGGCAAGCCTTTGTCGGGCTGGTGACGCCGTTCGGTGCTTTCACCATGGGCCGCCAGTACACGCCGGCCTACCTGGCCACGGCCAATTTCGACGTCATGAAGACTGAATCCAGCCTGGCGTTGGGCCAGTTGGTCGCCATCCCGTCGTCGTTCGATATCCGGGTCAGCAACTCGCTCCAGTACGGTCTGCAAAAGGACGGCCTGAGCGCCACCGCCATGTACGCGGCGGGCGAAGTCGCCGGCAAGGCAACGGCCGGCCGCCTGCTCGGCGCGATGGTGATCTACAAGGGCAACGGCTATTCGTTCGGCGGCGGCTACAACACCCGCAACAACGAGCTGGGCGAGAAGTCGCTGAGCACGGCGATCCTGGGTGCGTCGCTGGATGCCGGCCCCGGCACCTTGTATGGCCAATACGCCACCATCAAGGACAACCACCCGACGGGACTGTCGACCATCTCCACCAGCCTCGCGGCGAATCCGGCGACGGCGCCGTTTGCCACGACAGTGCAAAACGCCTTCATCAACGGCTTCAAGCAGGACGCGCGCCTGTTCCAGATCGGCTACCGCATCACCAGCGGCGTGCATACCGTTTCAGTGGCCTACAACAACATGAACGACAAGCGTCCGTTCAATGCCGACCGCTACTCCTACGGCGCAGCCTACAGCTACGCGTTGTCCAAGCGGACCGACCTCAACGTCGTGCTGACCCACCTGGAAAACAAGAACACATCGCAAGATGCCCTGGGCGCCAACGGCTTCGTGGGCGGTGTGACATCCGGCCCGGGCGTCGATTCGAACAGCATGGCGTTTTCGATCCGCCATCGCTTCTGAAGCAGCTGCGGCTGAACTCTGAAAATCCCCCCGCGTGGGGGATTTTTCATGGCGCGCCGCAGTTGCAGTACAGTGGCCTGAGCAACTCTCAAGGCCACCGATGCAGCGCCGCGAACCATCCTCTTCTTCTCCATTCTCCCGACCGATTTCCTCGCTTCTGCCTTCGGTAGACCAGACGCTGCGCGTGGCCGATACCGCGCTCAGGGCGATCTTCACCAAGCCCCATGCGAGCCGCACCTGCCCCACGGTGCCCGAATTGCCATCTGAGTTGACGGTGCCCGAAAAACGGCATTCAGCGGCCTTGATGCGCGTCAACCACGTGGGTGAAGTCTGCGCGCAGGCGCTCTACACCGCCCAGGCGCTGGCCACCGATGACGCCGAATTGCGCAAGCACCTGCAGCATGCCGCACAGGAAGAAACCGACCATCTGGCCTGGACGCGCCAGCGGCTCGACGAACTCGGCGGCCACACCAGCCTGTTGAACCCGCTGTGGTACGCCGGGGCGTTCGGCCTGGGCCTGGTCGCCGGCAAGATCGGTGGCGATCGCTTGAGCCTGGGCTTCGTGGTGGAAACCGAGCGCCAGGTCGAGGCCCATCTGGAAAGCCACCTGGATCGGCTGCCCGAGGGCGACCACGCGTCGCGCGCCATCGTGGCGCAGATGAAGGACGACGAGGCCCGCCACGCAGAGCAGGCGAAACAAGCCGGCGGCGTCGAACTGCCCAAGCCCGTCAAGGCGCTGATGCGTGCCGCGGCCAAGGTCATGACGACCACCGCGCATTACGTTTAAGCGCGGGTATCGGCAAGCGCCTTCAGGCTTCCGTCAACTCGAAGCTGGTGGTGATCTCGGCGGTCTTGCCCAGCATGATCGTGGCCGAGCAGTATTTGTCGTGGCTCATGGCGATGGCGCGTTCCACCGCGGCAGCCGGAATGCCCTTGCCGCTCACGGTGAAGTGCATGTGGATGCTGGTGAACACCTTCGGGTCCACGGGGGCGCGCTCCGACGTCAGCTTCACCGAGCAGCCGCGCACGTCGTGGCGGCCGCGCTTGAGGATCAGCACCACGTCGTAGGCGGTGCAGCCGCCGGTGCCGGCCAACACGGTTTCCATCGGCCGGGGCGCGAGGTTCTGGCCGCCGTTTTCCGGCTTGGCCGCGTCGGGCGCGCCGTCCATCGTCAACACATGGCCGCTGCCGGTTTCAGCCACGAATCCCATGCCCGAACGCGTCCCCGCGGCGCCCGTCCAACTCACTGTGCATTCCATCTTTTCCCCTTTTTATTAACTTGGCTTCGCAACGCTTAATTGACCTAATAGTGTGAACTAATTCATACACCCCACTGGTCAGGATGTTGCAACGCAACAAAAAAACGCTAAACTGACCCCAATGCGTAAGTTTCTTACGCGCCGATTGTCTCCTCCACCCTCCGAAAAGGTGGATTTAGCCCCAGGTTGCAAAACCTGGGGCTTTTTTCTTGCCCGCTCGCTTGCAGCCAGCCCGCCACGCGTGGGACGAACCGGCTCAACAGGACGAACGCGCGCCCTATACGCGCGCTCTATGATCGGCGGTTGACCCCACTCCACTCGCCGCCCGCAAAAATCATGAAGTCCGCGCCCCCCGCCGCCACCAAGGCTGCCGCAAAAACAAAAGCCCCAAAACCGCTGACGCCGGCCGATTATCTGAAAAAGATTCTCACGGCCCGGGTCTATGACGTGGCGATCGAGTCCGCGCTGGAGCCCGCGCAGAACCTGAGCCGGCGCCTGCACAACACCGTGCTGCTCAAACGCGAAGACACCCAGCCGGTGTTCAGCTTCAAGCTGCGCGGCGCCTACAACAAGATGGCGCACCTGACCGCCGAACAGCTGAAACGCGGCGTGATTTGCGCATCGGCCGGCAACCACGCCCAGGGTGTGGCGATGAGCGCCAAGAAGCTCGGCTGCCGCGCCGTGATCGTGATGCCCACGACCACGCCGCAGCTGAAGGTCGACGCGGTCAAGGCGCTCGGCGGCGAGGTGCAGCTTTCAGGTGACAGTTACTCCGATGCCTACCAGCACGCCGTGCTGCTCGAGAAGAAGCAGGGCCTGACCTTCGTGCACCCGTTCGACGATCCGGACGTGATCGCCGGCCAGGGCACCATCGCCATGGAAATCCTGCGCCAGTTGCAGGGCCTGGGTTCGCGGCAGCTGGACGCGGTGTTCGTGGCCATCGGCGGTGGCGGCCTGATCTCGGGCGTGGCCAACTACATCAAGGCCGTGCGGCCCGAGATCAAGGTCATCGGCGTGCAGATGAACGACTCGGACGCGATGATCCAGTCCGTCGCCGCAAAGAAACGCGTCACGCTGTCCGATGTGGGCCTGTTCTCCGACGGCACGGCGGTGAAGCTGGTCGGCGAGGAAACCTTCCGCGTCGCCCGCGGCCTGGTCGACGAATTCATGACGGTGGACACCGACGCGGTTTGCGCCGCCATCAAGGATGTGTTCGTCGACACCCGCAGCATCGTCGAGCCTGCTGGCGCCTTGGCCGTGGCCGCCATCAAGCAATACGTGGCCACACACAAGACCAAGGGCGAAACCTACGCCGCCATTCTGTGCGGCGCCAACATGAATTTCGACCGCCTGCGCTTCGTGGCCGAACGCGCCGAAGTCGGCGAAGAACGCGAAGCGCTTTTCGCCGTGACCATTCCCGAGGAACGCGGCAGCTTTCGCCGCTTCTGCGAGGTGGTGGGACAACTGCCGGGCGGCGCGCGCAACGTGACCGAATTCAACTACCGCATCAGCCACGCAACGAAGGCTCACGTGTTCGTGGGCCTCACCACGCACAATAAGGGCGAGTCGGCCAAGATCGCGAAGAATTTTGCGAAACAGGGCTTCGAAACGCTGGACCTGACGCATGACGAACTGGCCAAGGAGCACATCCGCCACATGGTCGGCGGCCACTCGGCGCTGGCGCACGAGGAACGGCTGCTGCGCTTCGTCTTCCCCGAGCGGCCGGGCGCGCTGCTCAAGTTCCTGAGTTTGATGCGGCCGAACTGGAACATCAGCCTGTTCCACTACCGCAACCAGGGCGCCGACTACGGCCGCATCCTGGTGGGGCTGCAGGTGCCCAAGGCCGACGACAAGGCCTTCGCCCAGTTCCTCGACACGCTGGCCTATCCGTGCGTCGAAGAAACGCTGAATCCGGTCTACCAGCTGTTCCTGCGCAGCTGAAACCACGGCCCCGATGAACGCCGCGACCGCCGTGCCCTCCTTCGTTGGCCGCTTCGTTCGCCACTACCTGCTGGCGCTGCAGTTTTTCACCCGCGTGCCGGTGACGGGGCGGCTGGCGGCCTGGGTGGGTTTCAGCCCGGCAATGCTCCGGGCCAGCGCGGCGCACTTTCCGGGTGTGGGCTGGATCGCTGCCGCGGTGGCCTGCGCCGTCGCTGCGGCCGGCCTGCATGCCTGGCCGGGGCAAACCTTCGGCCCACTGGTCGCGGCGGCCCTGTGCACCGCGGCCACGGTCTGGCTCACCGGCGGCTTCCATGAGGACGGGCTGGCCGACGTGGCCGACGGCCTGGGCGGCAGCGCCGACCGCGCGCGGGCGCTCCAGATCATGAAGGACTCGCGCCTCGGCGCCTACGGTGCCATGGCGCTGGTGCTCGCGCTATTGACCAAGGTGGCGCTGTTGGCGTTGCTGGGCGCCCACAGCCCGGCGGCGATGCTGGCGGCCTTGTGCGGCGGCCATGTTTTCTCGCGCTGGTGCCCGCTGGTGCTGGTGCGCACGCTGGCCCACGTCGGCGACACCGCGCAGTCCAAAAGCAAACCCCTGGCCGACCAGATCACGAACACGGCACTGGCGGTGGCCGCGATGTGGTGCGTGCTGCCGTTGGCGCTGGTCGCCTGCTTGCAGCCCGCAGCTTTTGTGGCCACCGCCGTGGCCAGCAGCCTGCTCGCCCTGTGGTGGATGCGCCGCCTGCTGGCGCGCCGGCTGCAGGGCTTCACTGGCGACGGCCTGGGCGCCACGCAACAGCTGTGCGAGATCGCGTTCTACCTGGGCGCGGCCCTCGCGCTGTAGCCACCCGTGGACAAGCCCGGTTCACTCTGGCTCGCGCGCCACGCCTTGCCGCTGATCGCGCCGGGCACGTGTTATGGCGCGCTGGACGTGCGCGCCGACGAGGCCGCCACGCTGCAGGCCGCCGCCGTGCTGGCCGCGGAATTACCAGGCGGCGTGGCGGTCGCCTGCTCGCCGTTGCAACGTTGCGCGCAGTTGGCCGAAGCCTTGTCGGCGCTGCGGCCCGACCTGCCGGTCACCCACGACACACGTTTGCGCGAGATGAACTTCGGCGTGTGGGAGGGCCGGCTCTGGAGCGACATCGGCGAACCGGCGCTTGCTGCCTGGACGGCCGACTTCGCGCAACACCGGCCCGGCGGCGGCGACAGCGTGGAAACTTTCATGGCCCGCGTGGCCGAGGCCTGGGACGCACTGGACGACACGCCGACGCTGTGGATCACCCATGCCGGGGTCATCCGCGCCGTGGCCTTGCTGCGTGCCGGCAGCCGCAGCATCAACCGGGCCGATGCCTGGCCGCGCACGGCCTTGGCCTATGGCGGCTGGATGCGCCTGGATGTGCCTGGCGCCGTCAGCCAGTGGTGACATCCGCACTCGATCTATTTCTTGAGCGACGGCAGTTCGAGCGTGAACGCCGCCGGCCCGCCGACCTGCGGGCCCAACACGGCCTTGCGCGGCGCCACCGACTGCAGCACCAGGTTGTCGTCCACCACCGTGCCCACGCGGTAGGGGCGCGCCGGCTTGCCGTCGACCGCGATCAAAGCGGCCCCGCCCTGGTGCGTCCCCGCCAGCACACCCGCCAACAGGAAGCGGCCGGCCACGTTCGGCGCCGCCACCGCGGCAGCCTGCGCCGACCGCGCACCCAACAGGCCGGCGACCACGGCCGGGTCTGCCGCCGGCCGGCTGTCGGCCTGCACTGCGGCCACGGGGCCGCCGGGCGCGGAAGTCGCCTTCAGCCCCCAATAGGCGATGCTGGCCAACGCCAGCGCCCATACGGCGAAAGTCCCCACACGCACCAGCCAGCGCGCGGCCGCGGTCTCAGATGTGTTCAGTAACATGCGGCGATTATCATTGAACGTTGTGGCGCCTGGCGCCGCCCGCATCTGCCCCCGACTTCACTGCACCGCATCCCACATGACCCACGCCTCCCCTACCGTTCAAGTTCTGCGCCGCGGCCTGCACAAAGGCTTCACCCTCATCGAGCTGATGGTGGTGCTGGTCATCATCGGCGTGCTGGCCGCGCTGATCGTGCCCAACGTGCTCGAACGCGCCGACGACGCCCGCGCCACCGCCGCCAAGACCGACGTCAACAACCTGATGGGCGCCCTGAAGCTGTACCGGCTCGACAACCAGCGCTACCCCACGGCCGAGCAGGGCCTGCAGGCACTGATCGCCAAGCCGACCACAAACCCGATCCCGCCGAACTGGAAACCCTATGTGGAAAAGCTGCCCAACGACCCCTGGGGCCGGCCGTACCAGTACCTGAACCCCGGCATCAAAAGCGAGATCGACGTGATGTCGTTCGGTGCCGATGGCCAATCCGGCGGCGAAGGCAAAAACGCCGACGTCGGCAGTTGGCAATAGCCAGAAATTTTGTCTGAGCGCGCCCCGCACGCGAACGCGCGACACCAAGGCACCCGAGGTAGCACGGTGAAGGCGTCCCGCACCCCTCTTCAATGCCGAATGCGCGGTTTCACCCTGCTGGAGCTGCTGGTCGTGGTCGCCATCATGGCGATCGCCAGCGCGGGCGTGGCCTTTGCGCTGCGCGACAACAGCCAGACGCTGCTGGAACGCGACGCGGCGCGGCTGGCGGCGTTGCTCGAATCGGCACGGGCCCAGTCACGCGCCAGCGGTGTTGCGGTGCGCTGGCGGCCTACGCCGGAGGGCTTTCGCTTCGATGGCCTGCCGGCCGACAGCTTGCCCGACCGCTGGCTCGGCACCGACACCGTGACCCGTGCCGACACCCGGCTGCAGCTCGGCCCCGAGCCCATCATCGGCCGCCAGGAAGTGCTGCTGCAGTCCGCCAGCCAACCCGCGCAGAGGCTGCGTGTGGCAACCGACGGCGTGCGGCCCTTCACCGTGCTGTCGGCCGCGCCATGAATCACACCCTGCGCCGGGTCGCGCGCCAGCATGGCTTCACGCTGATCGAGGTGTTGGTGGCCCTGGGCATCGTCGCGGTGGCGATGCTGGCCGGCCTGCAGGCGACGAGCGCACTCACCCGCAACGCGCTGCGCCAGTCCGACGTCTTGCTGGCCCACATCTGCGCCGAAAACGAACTCGTGAAAATGCGGCTGTCGAAGCAGATGCCCAGCGTGGGCGACAGCGACCAGCCCTGTGAACAGGCGGGCCAGGTGCTGGTCGTGAAGGTGTCGGTGCTGCCCACGCCCAACCCGAGTTTTCGGCGCGTCGATGCGCAGGTCTTCAATGGCGTCGATCCCGTCCTGCGCATCTCCACGGTAGTCGGCAGATGGTGACGGATAACGCCCCCCTCCTCGCCGCTGCGTGTGCTTCGAGCCCACCCGAGAGCGCGGCATGTTGCCTTCGGGCGGCCCGAAGGCAAACCATCGCGCGCTCTGGTCGCCAGCGCGGCTTCACGCTGGTGGAGCTGCTCGTGGCGCTGTCGGTCATGGCGCTGTTGGCCATCCTCAGCTGGCGCGGTTTGGACGGCATGACGCGCGCGCAGGAAGCCACCCGCGTGCGGGCCGATGAAGTGTTGTCGCTGCAGGCCGGGCTCGGCCAGTGGAAGGCCGATCTGGACGCGCTGATCCAGTTGCCGCAAACCACGCCCATCGAATGGGACGGCCGCGGCTTGCGGCTGACGCGGCTCAGCAGCGACCCGCTGGCCGTCGGCCCGCTGGTCGTGGCCTGGTCGCGCCGCAACGTCGATGGCACCGACCAATGGCTGCGTTGGCAGTCGCCGCCGGTGCGCAACCGCGGCCAACTGGCGCAGGCCTGGGAGCAGGCCGGCCTGTGGGCGCAGAACCCCGGCGACGAACAGAAGCGGCGCGAAGTGGCCGTGACGCCGCTCGCCGAGTGGACGCTTTATTTCTACCGCGACGGCGCCTGGACCAACCCGCAGTCGAGTGGCGTCACCACGGCGCCGAGCGGCACCGGCACCACCACCGACGCCACCATCCCCGACGGGGTGCGCCTGGTGCTGACGTTGCCCCCCGGCCAGGCGATGGCGGGCGTGCTCACGCAAGATTGGGTCCGGCCCATCGTGGGCGGGGGCAAATCATGACCGGCCGACTCTGCCTTGCACGGCAGCGCGGCGCGGCGCTGCTGATGGCGATGCTCACCGTGACGCTGGTGGCCACCTTCGCCGCGGCTTCGCTGTGGCAGCAATGGCGCAGCGTGGAGGTGGAGACCGCCGAGCGGGCGCGGGTGCAGTCCTCGTGGGTGCTCACCGGCGCGCTCGATTGGGCCCGACTCATCCTGCGCGAGGACGTGCGGCCGGGCAGCAGCGCCAGCGTCGACCACCTGGGCGAGCCCTGGGCCGTGCCGCTGCAGGAGTCGCGGCTGTCGAGCTTCCTGGCGGCTGACCGCGACCACGTCGGCGATCCCAACGATGACGTCGACGCGTTTTTATCGGGCCAGATCACCGACATGCAGTCGCGCCTCAACATCACCAACCTCGTCGATGGCGCCAAGATCTCGGAAGTGTCTTTCAACGCTTTCTCGCGCCTGTTCGAGCAGCTCAACCTGCCGCCGCAGGAGCTGTCCCTGATGGCCGAAAACATGGTGTTGGCTGCCCAGGCGACCGCCGCCACCGGCTCGGCAACGGATGCCGGCGGGTCTGGCGCTACTGGCGCTACTGGCGCCACCGGCCCACTGGTGCCGCAACGGGCCGATCAATTGGGCTGGCTCGGCCTGTCGCCCATCACGGTCGCGGCGCTGCAGCCTTTCGTGACGGTGATCGCGTCACGCACACCCGTCAACCTGAACACCGCCAGCGTCGAGGTGCTGCAGGCCAGCATCCCGGGCATCGGCCGCTCCGACGCGCAGCGGCTGGTCACGGCGCGGGCGCGCAACCCGTTTCGCACTGTGGCTGACGCCAAGGCCCAGCTGACCCAGGACGCGGTACAGCTCAGCGATAGCGAACACAGCGTGACCTCGCGCTTCTTCGAAGTGGAAGGCCGGCTGCGCACCGGCGCCAACATCGTGGTCGAGCGTTCGATGGTGCAGCGCGACGGCATCAACGTGAAGACGGTCTGGCGCGAACGCACCGCGGCCACGCCGGCAGCCGCGCTGGCCGCCGTGCGCTAGCGCGCCGCAAACCCGCACTGCGCCGAAACGTCATACCACCTCCCTACAATGGCCGACCAATCCCGCCCATGAGCACCCTGATCGTTTTGCTACCCCTGCCGCCGCTGGAAACCTTCAGCGCGGCCACCCCGTTCGACTACGTGCTGTCGGACGACGACCGCAGCCTGACGCAGCACGACCGCGCGGCCGCCTCGCTGCTGCCGGCCGGCAGCAAAGGGTCAACCGAAGTGGTGGCCGTGGTGCCGGCGCAGGCCTTGTCGTGGCACCGGCTCGAATTGCCGCGCGGCAGCCTCGGCCGCAACGCCACCGCGGGCAAAGCCAGCCGCGGCGCCAGCGGCGGCACACCGCGCCTGCGCGCCGTGCTCGAAGGCCTGCTCGAAGACCGTCTGCTGGAAGAGCCCGGCGAGCTGCATTTCGCGGTGCAGCCCGATGCGCGCGACGGCCAGGCGGTGTGGGTGGCGGCCTGCCAGCGCAACTGGCTGCGCGCGGCACTGGGTGCGCTTGAAGCCGCCAAGCGGCCGGCGACGCGCATCGTGCCCGAATTCGCGCCCAGCCTCGCCGAAGGCCCGGACGCCTTTCAGCCATTGCAGGTGCTGGGCTCGCCTTCGCATCCTCAACTGGTGACTATCGGCGCGCAGGGCCTGAGCCTGCTGCCGTTCAACGCCACCACGCTGGCCCTGGCGCAGGCCCAGATCGGCATGCCCGCCGACCTGCCCATCATGGCCGAGCCGGGCGTGGCGCAGTTGGCCGAAGCGGTGGCCGGCCGGCCCGTCACCTTGCGCACGGCGGCCCAGCGCTGGCTCGACGCGGCCCGCAGCCCCTGGGATCTGGCGCAGTTCGAATTCAGCAATTCAGGCCGTACGCGGGCCTGGAAGTATTTCGGCCAGCAGGCCACCACCTTGTGGCAGGCGCCGCAATGGCGCGCCGCCCGCTGGGGCGCGGCGGTGCTGGTGGCGGCGCAGGTGGTGGGCCTGAATGCCTGGGCCTGGAAGGAATCGGCCAGCCTGGACAACCAGCGCCTGGTGATCCGCAACACGCTGACCCAAGCCTTTCCCGGCGTGCGGGTGGTGGTCGATTCGCCGCTGCAGATGGAACGCGAACTGGTCAATCTGCGCCAGGCCACCGGCGCCGCCTCGAGCCGCGACCTGGAAGCCATGCTCGGCGCGCTGGGCAGTGCCGTGCCGCCAGGCCAGCCGCTGACCGGCATCGACTTCAACAATGGCGAGGCCCGCTTCAAGGGGCTCGCCAGCGGGGGCGCCGACCTGCCGGGGCCGCTGGCGGCCAGCGGCTACCAGGCGCGTGTGGAGGCCGATCAGCTGGTGGTGCAGGCCGCGGCCATGGGTCTCGGTACGCCCGGTGCGGTCACGGCGCCGCGCGCGGGAGGCCAGCCATGAAATTGCCGGCTTCGCTTCAGTTGCAGTGGGACCGGCTGGCACCACGCGAACGCCGCAGCGTGGCAGCGGCACTGGCGCTGGTGGCCATCGCCCTGCTGTGGTGGGTGGCGCTGGCGCCTGCGCTGCGCACGTTGCGCGGCGCCGAGGCACAACACCAGCTGCTCGACGCGCAGTTGCAGACCATGCACCGCCTGCAGGCCGAAGCCCAGGCGCTGCAGGCCCAGCCCAAGCTCGGTTTCGAAGAGGCGCTGCGTGCGCTCGAAGCCTCGGTGCGGCAGCGCTTCGGCACCACTGCGCAGCTCAGCGTGGTGGGCGACCGCGCCACCGTGACGCTGAAAGGCGCCTCGGCCGACGCACTGGCGCAATGGCTGGCCCAGGCCCGCATCAACGCCCGCGCCCTGCCCGCCGAGGCGCGGCTGCAGCGCAGCCCCGGCGCCGTGCCCGCCACCGGCCCGACCTGGGACGGCACGCTGGTGATGAGCCTGCCTGCCCGCTGATCGCCGCGCGACTTCTTCACCGCCACGCCTTGCTCCACCACCGTATCTTCATGGCGCGATCCAGCACTCTTCGACCCCACAAGGCGCCCGGCGTGCGCCCGTGGCGTTGGGCCGTGGGCGGCGGCGGCCTGGGCCTGCTGGTGGCCTTGCTGTTCTTCGCGCCGGCCAGTTGGCTCGCTGCCGCCGTGGAACGCGCCAGCGACGCCCAGGTGCGGCTGGCAGACCCGCGTGGCACGGTATGGGACGGCTCGGCGCAGCTGGTGCTCTCAGGCGGCGCGGGCAGCCATGACCAGACCGCCCTGCCCGAGCGGCTCGACTGGAAACTGCGGCCCGGCATCGCCGGCGGCGGTATCGCGCTGAACGCCGCGCTGCAGGCCCGCTGCTGCATGGCCCAACCCTGGCTGGTGGCGGCGCGCCCGCGCTGGGGCGGCGCGGTGGTCACGCTGGCCGATGGCCAGGCCAGGCTGCCAGCACTGCTGCTGGCCGGCCTGGGCACGCCCTGGAACACGCTGCAGCCCGAGGGCCAGCTGAGCCTGTCGACGCAAGCCTTGGTGATCGACCTGAACGCCGGCCGGCTGGTGCTGAGTGGCCGCGCGCTGCTCGAAGCACACGGCGTGTCGTCGCGGCTGTCGACGTTGAAGCCGATGGGCAGCTACCGCGTCACGCTGGCCGGTGGCACACCGACCACGGTGCAGCTCGAAACCCTGGAAGGCAGCCTGCAGCTCAGCGGCAGCGGTCAGTGGGTTGGATCAAAGCTGCGCTTCGACGGCGTGGCCACCGCCGCCCCCGAATTCACCGACGTCTTGTCGAATCTCTTGAACATCATTGGACGGCGCGATGGCGTACGCTCCCTCATCAAAGTGGGTTAACTCCATGACACAGCCAAATTCCCGACCGCCTGCTTTTGCGATCCGCATGGTCGCGGTGTGCGCCATGTTGACGTGCAGCGCGGCGGCCCTGTCGCCCCAGGCCTGGGCGCAGACCAGAGCAGCCAGGGCCCAAGGCAGCGCGCCGGCCCAGCGCGAGCCGATCACGCTGAACTTCGTCAACGCCGACATCGAAGCTGTGGCCCGCACCATGGCCACGCTGACCGGGCGCAACGTGGTCGTCGACCCGCGCGTCAAGGGCACGATGACGCTCAGCACCGAACGCGCGGTGGCGCCGGCCGTGGCCTATGACCAGTTCCTGGCCACACTGCGGGTGCAGGGTTTCACCGTGGTGCAGTCGGGCGGGCTCGACAAGATCGTGCCAGAGGCCGACGCCAAGCTGCAGGGCGGTGCCGAGACCGTGTCCAGCACCGGTGACGCGCCACGCGGCGCGGCGGGCAACCAGATCGTCACGCAGATCTTCAAGCTCAACTACGAAAACGCGGCCAATTTGGTACCGGTGCTGCGGCCGCTGATCAGCCCGAACAACACCATCAACGTGAACCCGGGCAACAACTCGCTGGTCATCACCGACTACGCCGACAACCTGCGCCGCATCTCGCGCATCGTGGCCTCGATGGACGTGTCGAACGCGACCGACCTGGAGATCATTCCGCTGCAGTACGCGCTGGCCACCGACCTGGTGCCGCTGCTGACGCGGCTGATCGATCCGGGCAGCAGCGGCGCAGCGGCCGGCGTGCCGGTGGCCGGCCAGTCCGACAGTTCCTTCAAGACCACGGTGCTGGCCGAGCCGCGCAGCAACGCGCTCATCATCCGTGCGGCCAATCCGGCGCGGCTGAACCTGGTGCGCAGCCTGGTGGCACGGCTCGACCAGCCCGCGGCCCAAGCCCCTGGCGGGCTGAACAACGCCGGCGGCAACATCCACGTGGTCTACCTGAAGAACGCCGACGCCACCAAGCTGGCCGTCACGCTGCGCGCGGCGATCAGCGGAGAGGCCCGTAGCAGCAGCAGTGGCAGCAGCGGCGGTGGCGGCAGTGCGGCGATCAACACGTCGTCGCTGTCGAGCAGCAGTTCGGGGCTGAACACCGGCAGCAGCACGTCGGCCTCGGGCGGCAGCGGGAGCCTGAACAGCGCCAACAGCAACCAGCCTTCGACCGGTGGCCAGATCCAGGCCGACCCGTCGACCAATTCGCTGATCATCACCGCGCCCGAGCCGCAATACCGCCAGCTGCGCGCGGTGATCGACCAGCTCGACGGCCGGCGCGCCCAGGTGCTGGTGGAAAGCCTGATCGTCGAAGTCAACGCCAGCAAGGCCGCGCAGTTCGGCATCCAGTGGCAGGGGCTGCTGGGCAGCGGCAACAACGTCGGCCTGCTGGGCACCAACTTCAGCACGGGCGGCACGTCGAACATCATCAACCTGGCGCTGACGGCCGCGGGCGCCAGCTCGTCGACGTCCACCACGACCCCGACCACGCTGCCTTCGAACGGCGGCAACTTCGGCATCGCGCACAAGACGGGCGGCGTCTACGTGCTGGGCTTCCTGGCCAACTTCCTGCAGACCAATGGCGACGGCAATGTGTTGTCCACCCCCAACCTGCTGACGCTGGACAACGAGGAAGCCAAGATCGTGATCGGCGAAAACGTGCCCTTCGTGACCGGCTCGTACACCAGCAACAACTCGAGCAGCGGCTCGGTGAACCCGTTCACCACGGTGGAACGCAAGGACGTCGGCCTGACACTGAAGATCCGCCCGCAGATCAACGAGAACGGCACGGTGAAGCTGGTGATCTTCCAGGAAACCTCGAGCGTGAAATCGGGCACCGAGCTGGCCGCCAACGGCCCGACCACCACCAAACGTTCGATCGAGTCGACCGTGCTGGTGGACGACGGCAGCATCCTCGTCATCGGCGGGCTGCTGCAGGACCAGTACGCCGGTAACCAGGACAAGGTGCCGATCATTGGCGACGTGCCCTTCTTCGGCAACCTGTTCAAGAGCGAAGCCCGCAGCCGCACCAAGACCAATCTGATGGTGTTCCTGCGGCCGATGGTGGTGCGCGACGCGCGCGAGACCGACGCCTTGTCGATGGACCGCTACGACCTGATCCGCGGCGCCCAGCGCGACGCCCAGCCGGTACAGAGCACGATGATCCCGGTGAACGAGGCGCCGATCCTCGCGCCCGTGGTCAACCCGAATATTCCGGCGCGGTCGGGCGCCACGCCGCAGCCCCTGGGCCAGTCGAGCGACAGCACGCCACCGCTGCCGTCGCAGCCGGCCGCGCCCCTGTCGCACTGAACACCGAGCCATGCGCCACCCCCTGCCCTACGCATTTGCGCGCACCCAGCAGTTGCTGCTGGAAGACAACCTCGGCGAATTCACGCTGTGGCTGCACCCGGCCTCCAATACCAGCGGCCTGAGCGAGGTGATGCGCAAGTACGATGTGCGCCGCGTCGAAACCCTGCCCGTGGACGCGCTGGTGCAGCGCATCAGCGCGGCCTATGCCCAAGGTGAGTCGAGCGCGGCCTCGGTGGTGAGCGAAGTCGAAAGCGACGCCGACCTGTCGCGCATGATGCAGGAGCTGCCGGCGGTGGAAGACCTGCTGGAGATGTCGGACGACGCGCCCATCATCCGCATGCTCAACGCACTGTTGACGCAGGCCGCGCGCGACGGTGCGAGCGACATCCACATCGAGCCGTACGAGCGGCATTCGAGCGTGCGGTTCCGCGTGGACGGCACGCTGCGCGAAGTGGTGCAGCCCAACCGCGCCCTGCATGCCGCCTTGATCTCGCGCCTGAAGATCATGGCCGACCTGGACATCTCCGAAAAGCGCCTGCCGCAGGACGGCCGCATCAGCCTGCGCATCGGCACCCGCGCCGTCGACGTGCGCGTGAGCACCCTGCCCAGCGCCCACGGCGAACGCGCGGTGCTGCGCCTGCTGGACAAGAGTGGCGGCACGCTGAACCTGGCCTCCGTCGGCATGCAGGGCGATGCGCTGGCGCGGCTGCAGGGGCTGATCGCCCAGCCGCACGGCATCATTTTGGTGACCGGGCCCACGGGCTCGGGCAAGACGACCACGCTGTATGCCGCGCTGAGCCAGCTCGACGCACACCGCAGCAACATCATGACGGTGGAAGACCCGATCGAATACGAGCTGCCCGGCGTGGGCCAGACCCAGGTCAACAGCAAGATCGACCTGACCTTTGCCAAGGCCCTGCGCGCGATCCTGCGGCAGGACCCGGACGTGATCATGATCGGCGAAATCCGCGACTTCGAGACCGCGCAGATCGCCATCCAGGCCTCGCTCACCGGCCACCTGGTGCTGGCCACGCTGCACACCAACGACGCCGCCAGCGCCGTGACCCGGCTCACCGACATGGGTGTCGAGCCATTTCTGTTGAGCAGCTCGCTCCTGGGGGTGCTGGCCCAGCGGCTGGTGCGCAAGGTATGCACCACCTGTGGCGGCAAGGGTTGCGAGGCCTGCGGACAGACCGGCTACCAGGGCCGCACCGGCGTGTTCGAGCTGCTGGTGACCGACGACGCCATCCGCGCGCAGATCCACAACCGTACCTCGGAGGCCGACATCCGCGACGCGGCGCTGGCGGCCGGCATGACGCTGATGCGCGACGACGGCGAGCGGCTGGTGCGGGCGGGGATCACGTCGCGGGAAGAGCTGGTGCGGGTGACGCGGGATTGACAGGGCCGTAAGGCCCTTTTTGACAGGCCTGCGATGGGTGGTTAATATAACGACCGTTATAACGGAGCTTATCCCATGCACGCGCTGAAACTCACCCAGATCGGCAATTCCATTGGCGTGATCCTGCCCAAGGAGGCCTTGTCTCGCCTGAAGCTGGCCAAAGGCGAATCCGTGTTTCTGACTGAAACGCCTGAAGGTTATACGTTGACGCCCTACGATCCGTCGCTGGACGAGGAGATTCAGGCAGGTCGCGAATTCATGCGTGATTACCGCGACACCTTCCACCAGCTCGCCAAATGACCTGGCGCTGGATCAGCAAGCAAGCGCTGTTGTTGTTGCACGGTGAAAGCCTGGCCGAACATGGTGGCGGAGCCGGTCTGCGCGACGCCGCATTGCTTGACTCGGCACTGGCACGGCCGCTCAATCTAGTCGCTTATGGCGATCCCGACATCGCGGCGCTGGCCGCGAGTTATGGCGTGGGTCTGGCCAAAAATCATCCTTTCGTCGACGGAAACAAACGCGCTGCCTTCCTGGCGGTCGGTATGTTTTTGTACCTGAACGGCTACCGCCTCCAGGCCAGCCAGGCGGATGCAACGCTGAATGTGTTGGGCGTGGCTGCAGGTGAGATTTCCGAGGAAGATTTCGCACTTTGGCTGCGCGATCACATCGTTCCACGCTGACCGGTAGTCCGGTTTCAGCGCATCGGTTTAAAATCCGAGACCCAGGGTAAACCCTAGATTCACCGGATACCGCGGCGCGCAACCCAAGGACGGCACCCGCCGTTCGCCCGCAGCGCCCACCAGAAACATGATGAAGAACCGTCTCCAACTCGGCGTGATGCCGACGATCCTGCTTGTTATTTTCATTGCCACCACGTTCGTGGCGGTCAACTTCGCGCGCAAGCCTGCGTCCGACGAGCGCCGCGCCGCCTTGCTCGAACAGGCACAGCCGCATCCCGACACCGCGGCCTGGGCCGAAGAAAGACTGGCCGGTGCGCCCCGCCTCAGCAACGGCGGCGCGGTGCGCCTGCAGCACGAAATCAAGACGCGGCTGAAGGACAACGGCATGGCGGCGACCCAGCCGCTGCCAACGCCCATGGCTACCGAAGCCATTTCCGCAACGCCGACGGTTTCCGCCATGACACCAGCGGCACCGGCTAACACAGGCCCCGGCGTGGGCGCGACGGTTCGCGATGGCAGCCGCCCCGCGTCCGAAATCTGGCGCATGGCCTTCGGCACACTGGCCGCCGCAACCGCCGCGGCCAGCATCCTCTGGGCTTATCTCAAACGCCGCCTCTGAGGCTTTTCAGCCCGGCTTGGCGGCCGACCGCGTTCAGCGGCCGATTTCTTTCAGATAGGTCTGCCGTGCGGCCAGCGCCGTGTCGGTGAAGTCGGTGAACACGCCGTCCACACCCAGACGGTAGTAGGCCAGGTACTCGTTCTTCGGATCGCCCTTGTAGTCGATCGCCAGACGCCGGTTCTCGTTGCGGAAGGTGAAAGGGTGCACGAACAGGCCGGCCTTGTGGGCGTCGGCGATCAGCGTCGTCGGCTTCATGGTGGTCGCGTCGGCGTCGTTGACCTTGCCGTCCTTGTTCACGTCGACCGCCTTGCCGTCGGCGCCGATCGTGCCCTGGATGCTGAAGATATAGCGTTTCCACGGACCGATGCCGTCGGCATACGTCTTGATTTCAGCCAGGCCGGCGGGCGTGACCATGGCGCTGAAGGTGCGCTTGTCGCCGGCCTTGGTCCATTCATACGGGCGGTCGACCGGCACGGCATAGGTCATGGTGCCCGTCTTCATGTCGATGCCGTCGCCGTCGATAAGCTGGATCATCCTGGTGTTCAGGCCCTTGCTCCTCATGTACTTCAGGCTGCCTGGCTCAAAGGACTGCACGTAGATCGGCGCGGTCTTGCTGTTCCAGCCGGCGGCATTGACCATGGCGATGACCTTGTCTTCCATCGGCAGGCCCATGTCGCGGAACCACGTCGGGTTCTTGGTCTCGGGATAGATGGCGATGGTGCGGCCGGTCTCCTTCGACTTGGCCTTGGCGAAGTCGATGATCTCCTGGAACGTCGGGATCTTGAACTGGCCGTTGAACTGCTGAGCCCGCTCGGCATCGGTGGAGATGCCGCCAAGGGTCTTGACCTCGGCCAGCGTGAAGTCCTGGACGAACCAGCCGGTCTGCGTCTCGCCGTCGACCTGCATGGTCTTCTTGCGCGCCGCGAACTCGGGGTGTTTGGCGACGTCGGTGCTGATGGCCAGATTCGGGTCGTGGCGCGCAACCAGCACGCCGTCCTTGGTGACCAGCAGGTCCATCTCGATCACGTCGGCACCGAGTTCGACGGCGCGGGCATAGGCTTCCAGGGTTTCTTCCGGCAGGTAGCCCGAGGCGCCGCGGTGGGCCACGACGAGAGGTTGCGCGCCGTCGAGGGTGGCGAAAGCCGGCTTCGAGGCGGTGCTCATGTTGCCGCAGGCGCTGAGGGCAGAAAGGACCAGGACGGCGCCGGTGATGGCGGTCAGTTTCAAAATCATTTTGTTGTTTTCAGAAGTTCACGGTAATAAAAAATTGCGGGAGGGAGCGGGTAGACCCCATGCCCCCTCGCCCGCTTCCAGGACAGTGCCGGTTTCGTCCTTCAGGTCGACCCCGGTCAGCTGCCGCCGCCGCGACTCTCGCAGCAGGTAGTGCAGTTTGTACGTCGCTTCTGTGACAACCAGCCCCTCGGGCCGCACATTCGAAATGCAGTTGCGCTGGGCATCGGTCAGGCCGACGCGCGGCGCCCAGCTCAGGTACAGGCCCATGCTGTCGGGCGCACTCAGCCCTGGCCGCTCGCCGACCAGCACGAGCACGGCCTTGGCGCCCAGCAACTCGCCCACTTCGTCGCCCACGGCCACGCGGCCCTGTGTGACGATGGTGACCGGCGCCATGGTCCAACTCTCAGACGCATCATCGGCAAGCCTTTGCGATAACGCGGCCAGAAACGGGGCCGCGTTCTGCGCAATGGCCAAGGCCGAAAGCCCGTCGACCACGACGACTGCCAGGTCATAAGGTTGGCCGGCGGGGACCAGGCGCGTGTCACGCAAGGCCTTGAGCTTTTCAGACGATGCCACGTCAAGTCGGCGGCCCAGATCGGGGCGCTGCAAATACGTGAAACGATCGGTCGCGGCGCTGGCCAGTACCACCGGCGCGGCCAGGCCTGGCATGGCTTCGCACAGGTCGTGCGACAGCTGAGCCGTGTCCAGCGGCAAGTGCACCGCATCGCGCGCCCGGGCATGCGCAAGTTGAAAGTCGAGTTGTGCCGAGGTCGGCAGGCTCACGCCGGTGCGGCCGAGCGCAATGCGCGCGGCGGTGAGGCCGCGCAGCATCTGCCAGCCGTTGGGCACGACATGGGAAGTCGCGCTCGGCCCGGCGACGGAATGTTCTTCGGATGCAGCCATGTCAATTCAACGCGAGAAGCGTTTTGGCAAAGGTCGGCGGCAGCGCCGTCATGAGCTGCGGCACGTCTTCGTCGGTGAAGATCTGCATGCGCTGCAGCCAGGCCTCGAATTCGGGTGCGGGCTTCAGCCCCAGCACGCGGCGTGCGTACAAGGCGTCATGGAACGAGGTGGTCTGGTAGTTGAGCATGATGTCGTCCGAGCCCGGAATGCCCATCACGAAGTTGCAGCCCGCCGCGCCCAGCAAGGTCAACAGCACGTCCATGTCGTTCTGGTCGGCCTCGGCATGGTTGGTGTAGCAGACGTCGCAGCCCATGGGCAGGCCGAGCAGCTTGGCACAGAAGTGGTCTTCCAGGCCGGCGCGGATGATCTGCTTGCCGTCGAACAGATATTCGGGGCCGATGAAGCCGACCACCGTGTTGACCAGCAGCGGCTTGAATTCGCGGGCCACCGCATAGGCACGCGCCTCGCAGGTCTGCTGGTCCATGCCGTGGTGGGCGTTGGCCGACAGCGCGCTGCCTTGGCCGGTTTCAAAATACATGACGTTGTCGCCCAGCGTGCCGCGGTTCAGCGACAAGGCTGCGCTGCGCGCCTCGCCCAACACCTTGAGGTCGATGCCGAAGCTGCTGTTGGCCGCCTGTGTGCCGGCGATCGACTGGAACACCAGGTCCACCGGCGCGCCACGGTTGATGGCCTCGATGGTGTTGGTGACGTGGGTGAGCACGCACGATTGCGTGGGAATGCCGTAGTGCTGGATCACCGCGTCGAGCATGGTGACGATCTTGACGACCTGCGGCACGTTGTCGGTGGCCGGGTTGATGCCGATCACGGCGTCGCCGCTGCCGTACAGCAGGCCGTCGAGAATGCTGGCCGCGATGCCTGTGGTGTCGTCGGTCGGGTGGTTGGGCTGCAGCCGGGTCGACAGGCGTTTGGCCAGGCCCAGCGTATTGCGAAACCGCGTGACCACGCGGCACTTCTGCGCCACCAGGATCAAGTCCTGGTTGCGCATGATCTTCGACACCGCGGCCGCCATCTCGGGGGTGATGCCGGGTGCGACCGAGGCAAGCGTGGCGCTGTCGACCGCATCGCTCAGCAACCAGTTGCGGAAGTCACCAACGGTCAGGTGCGCCACGGGCGCGAACGCCGCCGTATCGTGCCGATCGATGATGAGGCGCGAGACCTCGTCGTCTTCATACGGCACCGGCAGCTCGTTCAGGAACGTGCGCAGTGGCAGGTCGGCCAGTGCCATCTGCGCGGCCACGCGCTCCTGCGCATTGCTGGCAGCAACGCCGGCCAACACGTCGCCCGAACGCGCGGGCGTGGCCTTCGCCATCAACTCGCGGATGTCGCGAAAGCGGTAGTTCTGCCCGGCAACGGCATGGGTGTATTCAGGCATCGGCGGCTTTCTGGAAGCAATGCGCCACCTTACACCCTAGCCGGCCGCAGCTGCAACGGCGGCGCTGGCCACAGCATCGTCGCGCTGGTTCTTGGTCAGCAGGAAATAGCCCAGCCCGAGTGCCAGGAACAACACGAAGATGCCGAACATCAGCAGGTTGAAATAGATCATCGTGACCATGCAGACACAGGCGCCGAACAACGCGAACGCGGGGAAGACCGGGTAGAACGGTGCGCGGAAAGGCCGCACCATGTTCGGTGCGGTGCGGCGCAGCTTGAACAGGCTCAGCATGCTCACGATGTACATCAGGATCGCCCCGAACACCGACATGGTGACGATGTTGGCCGTCAGCGGCTGGCCGCCGATGGTGATCAACTGGTCGCTGTAGATGGCCGCGATGCCGATCACGCCGCCGGCCAGAATGGCGCGGTGCGGCGTCTTGAAACGCGGGTGGATCTTGGCGAAGTAACCAGGCAGGTAGGCCTCGCGTGCCAGCGCGAAGATCTGGCGCGAATAGCCCAGGATGATGCCGTGGAAAGAAGCGATCAGCCCGAACAGGCCGAGCCACACCAACATGTGCAGCCAGTTGCTGTTTTCACCGACGATGAGCTTCATGGCCTGCGGCAACGGGTCGTTGATGTTGGCGAGCTTGGTCCAGTCGCCGGCGCCGCCGGCAAACACCATCACGCCCACGGCCAGCACCACCAGCGTGAGGATGCCTGTGATGTAGGCAATCGGGATCGAACGCTTCGGGTCCTTGGCTTCTTCGGCGGCCATGGCCACGCCTTCGATGGCCAGGAAGAACCAGATGGCAAACGGAATCGCCGCGAACATGCCGGGAATCGCCGCCAGGCTGAAGCCGTCCTGGCCCGACCAGCCGCCCTTGGTGAAGTTGGCGATCGAGAAGCCCGGCGACACCACGCCCATGAACACCAGCAACTCGAAGATGGCAAACAGCGTGACCACCAGCTCGAAGGTGGCGGCGATCTGCACACCCACGATATTCAGCGCCATGAACACGATGTACGCGCCCACGGCCGCCGTCTTCGGGTCGAGGGTGGGGAACTGCACGTTCAGGTACGCGCCGATGGCCAGCGCGATGGCCGGTGGCGCGAACACGAACTCGATCAACGTGGCCGCCCCCGCGATGTAGCCGCCCATGGGCCCGAACGCCGCCTTGCTGTACGCGAACGGACCGCCCGCATGTGGAATCGAGGTGGTGAGCTCGGTGAAGCTGAAGATGAAACAGGCGTACATCGCCGCAATGAACAGTGCCGTCACCGTGAAGCCCAGCGTGCCGGCCGAGGCCCAGCCGAAGCTCCAGCCAAAGTATTCGCCCGAGATCACCAGCCCCACGGCAATGCCCCACAGCTGCAGGGTGCTGAGGGTCTGCTTGAGCGCAGGACGCTGAATATGCTTTTTGCCGCTTTGACTTGCCATGCTGGTTCCTTGAAGATATGAGTTGTAGTGCCGGACCATGCCGCGCCCTGGTCGGTGCCACCGCCCCGTGCGTTCGCATCGGGCGCACGGCCAAGCCGCGCATTAGTGGTGCATGCATCGCTTACCTCCCGCAAATGGTGCATGCAAACCAAAGACGGCAACTGTAATGCAAACTTGATGCCAGGCGCCACTTGCTTACATGGCACGCCGCTGCCGCCAGAAGCGGACACACCCGTGCGCTAACATCCAAAGCTCCCTACCTCATCAGCCCGTCATGCCCGCCTATTCATTCGAAGCCGTCGACGCCCAGGGACAGTCCCGCAAAGGCGTGATGGAGGCCGACACGGCCAAGGCCGCGCGGGGCCTGTTGCGGGCCCAAGCCCTGGTGCCACTGGCGGTGGAGCCGGTCAACATCAGCGGCGGCGTGGATGCAAGCGGCGTGCGCCGCGGTGGCTTCATGGTGCGGCGCGTCTACAGCCCCACGGCGCTAGCCATCTGGACCCGCCAACTCGCCGGGCTGGTGTCGTCAGGGCTGCCGCTGGAGCGCGCACTCACGGCTCTGACCGACGAAGCCGAAGAAGAAAATCAGCGCAACCTGCTGGCCGCACTGCGCGCCGAAGTCAACGCCGGCGCATCGTTCGCCAAGGCCCTGGCCCAGCACCCGCGCGAGTTCTCGCCCATCTTCACCGCCGTGATCGGCGCGGGCGAACAAAGCGGCAATCTGGGCATGGTGCTCGAGCGGCTGGCCGACGACCTGGAAGAGCGCCAGGCCCTCAAGTCGAAGCTCATCGGCGCCGCGTTGTACCCCGCTATCGTCACGCTGGTGGCGATCGCCATCGTGCTGTTCCTGGTGGGCTACGTGGTGCCGCAGGTCGCCAACGTGTTCGCCGGCACCAAACGCGCGCTGCCGTTCCTCACCGTGGCCATGCTGGCGCTGAGCGACTTCGTGCGCAGCTACGGCTGGGCCGCCCTGATGGTGCTCGTGTTGCTGGCCATTGGTGGCCGGTTCGCATTGGCCAACCCGCTGTTCCGCCAGAAGTTCGACGCCGCCTGGCTGACCATTCCGCTGATCGGCCGGCTCGCCCGCGGCTACAACGCCGCGCGTTTCGCCGGCACGCTGGCCATGTTGGCGGCGGCCGGTGTGCCCATCCTGCGCGCCCTGCAGGCCGCCGCTGAAACCCTGGGCAACACCGCCATGCGCGCCGATGCGCTCGACGCCCTGGTGCTGGTGCGCGAGGGCGCGCCACTGGCTTCCGCCATCGCGCAGAAGAAGCGCTTTCCCGGCTTGCTCGGCATGTTCGCCCGCCTGGGTGAGCAGACCGGCCAGTTGCCGGCCATGCTGCAGCGCGCCGCCAATCAGCTTTCCGCCGAAGTGCAGCGCCGGGCGCTGCAGCTGGCGACGCTGCTCGAGCCGCTGCTGATCGTCGGCATGGGCCTGATCGTGATGCTGATCGTGCTGGCGGTGCTGCTGCCGATCATCCAGCTGAACCAGTGGGTGAAGTAAAGCCATGGCCGCCATGTCCCTCGATGACAAGCTGGTGGTGGCGATCTCCTCGCGTGCGCTGTTCGACTTCGAGGAAGAAAACCGGGTCTTCGAAAGCGGCGACGCCGCCGGCTACATGC
>JAQGMQ010000760.1 GCA_028292305.1 Rhodoferax sp. | reverse complement strand
GGGGATGCGTTTGCGCGCCACGGTGCGGTGGATGTAGCGCACCGGCATCCAGTCGAGTTCGCCAAAATCACCGTTGACCGCGCCGCACAGGCCTTCGAGCTGCTGGCGGATGTCGGCGTACGCATCCACCGATTCCCGGGACGGCGAGGCGATCTGGATCAGGGTCGCGCTGTTGCGGTTTTCCGGGTAGTTGGCCAGCAGATGGCGAAACGCGCGGATGCGGTGCGGCAGCCCCTTTGAGTAATCGAGCCGGTCGATGCCGATCAGCAGCCGACGGCGCACGTATTCTTCGCGCATGCGCTCGAACATGTCCATCGACTCCTTGCCCCGGGTGAGCGCCTGGAATTCGTCCACGTCGATGCCGATCGGAAACGCCTGGGCCCGCACCGTGCGGTTGAAGGCCCGGAAGTGGTGCGGGTCGAGCGCTTCGGCCCCGGCCTCTTCACCCACGTAGCGCGCGAAGTGCTGCACGTCGGCTTCGGCCTGGAAACCCACCAGGTCGTAGGCGAACAATGAGCGGATCAACCACTCGTGCTGCGGAATGGCGGCAAGGATCAGCGGCGGCGGCAGAGGGATGTGCAGGAAGAAGCCGATGCGGTTGGGGCAGCCCATGGCACGCAGTTCGGCCGCCAGCGGGATCAGGTGGTAGTCGTGCACCCAGATGATGTCGTCGGGCTTGAGCAGCGGCATCAGCTTCCTGGCGAACATCTGGTTCACACGGCGGTAACCGGCGATGTAGCCCGCGTCGAAATCGGCCAGGTCGAGCCGGTAGTGGAACACCGGCCACAACACGCCGTTCGAGTACCCCAGGTAGAAGCTGTCGTAGTCTTCCTTGCACAGGTCGACGGTGGCCAATGTCACGTTGCCGGCTTGCTGCGTGTGCATCTCGCCTTCGCCAGGCGTGCCGGCTTCGACCACGGTGCCGCTCCAGCCGAACCAGAGTCCGCCGGTCGTGCGCAGCGCTTCGCCAAGCGCCACGGCCAGGCCGCCCGCGGCGGTCTTGCGCGGATCGGCCACGCGGTTGGAAATGACGACGAGTCGGCTCATGGAGACTTTACCTCTGGATTTGTTGTTGGACTTGTTGTCAGGAAGGGCTGCCCGGGCCGCGCCGCGTTCAGGCTTGCGGGGCCAGCGTTTCGAGCCAGGCGAGCAGATCGGTCGGGTTCGCGCAGCGGTGCTGGGCCATGGTGGGGCCGAGGCCGATCTTGATGCCGAGCCCGTTCAGGCGCCGCACGGCTTCGAAGCCGGCTTCGTCGGTGACGTCGTCGCCGGCAAACACCGGTTGGCGCCCGGCGAACGGCGACTCGCGCATGAAGGCTTCGATCGCGCGGCCCTTGCTCACCCCAGCGGGTTTGGCCTCGAACACGAACTTGCCGTGCAGCAGCGTCAGGTTGGGCTGGTCACGCAGCGCCTCGGTCAACGTCTCTCGGCACAGGGCTTCGAGCTCGGGCGCATGGCGGTAATGCAATGCCACCGCGGCTTCCTTGCGCTCCAGCCGCAGGCCGGGGTATTTTTCGGCCAAGGGCAACACGGCTTCGATCACAGGCTGCAGGTCGTGCGGTTCGGACTCGAACAGCTTGCCCGTCGCGTCGCGCCGACGCGCGCCGTGCTCGCCTGCGGAGGGCAGCTCCAGCGGCGCCAGGAAAGTGTCGAGGTCGACGATGCGCCGTCCTGAAACCACGGCCACGGCGCCGCCCAGGGCATCCCGCAGGCGGTTCAGCAGCGGCACCAGTTCCGCCGGCACGTGCACCAGCTCGGGCTGGTCGGCCAGGTCGACCAGAGTGCCATCGAAATCGAGGAACATCGCTATCGGCGCTGTGGGTTTGGGCAAGGCTTGCATGTGCTTAAACCTTAACAGAGTGTCTTGTTCTGAAAGCGTAAAAGCGGCACGTTGGCGTGTCGTCAATCACTTGACTGCGTGTAGGCCAAAGACTGCAAGCAACGGCTTGGGCAGCGCAATGAAACAAATGAAACAACAAAGGCCTTGGCGTGCCATTTGTTTGATACGTGGCCTGTCCAGCATAAGAGAGCCAAATGGCTTTTTTGAACGGCCCTCTTCATGTGTCGACCGTGCTTTCGCTGTCCGTCGGCTGCCACTTGCGCCGCGTCCGCCCTGCACGGCGAACTTCTATTTTCAGATGCCGTCATTGCGCTACCACCCGTCTGCGTCACCCATCGAAATGCACTACACGCCGCCGGCCCACGCAAAAAAGAAGGCCGCTCCCGTGCCGGGAGAGAACGCGCCCGAAACGTATGTCAACGGGCGTGGCGGCAACACCCTCGAGGCCGACTTCCAGGCGCGCAGCGCCGGTTGTACGCTGGCCTACCGTGGCACCTTCCGGCTGGGCGCGATCATCTACGCCGAGGGCGTTGAGGGGCGCCCTGCCTTGTGTGTCGTATTCCGTCACCAGGCGCGCCGTGCGCACCTGCGCCAGGGGCGCTTCATCGTCCACCTGCCGACCGCCGCGCAATGGGAAGCCGCCACGGGCACCCCGCTGTCGCGGCGCGAGGACATCGTCGATTTCGTGGCGGAGACGGTGCGACGGGAAGAAGCGGGCAGCTGGCGGTACGTGATCGGTCCCGACCGCATCACCTACTACTGAGGCCATGCCGAAAGCCCCCTGGACGCGGTTGGCGCCTGGGGCATGCCGCCATAATCAGACCCATGCAGACCGGCGACTACACCATCAGCGACGACCCGAACCGGCTCGACCCCGTTGCCGTCCATGCCTACCTGACGCGCAGCTACTGGTCGCCCGGCGTCTCGCTAGAGACCGTCGGGCGGGCGATGGGGCATTCGCTTTGCCTGGGCATCTACCACCAGGGCGCGCAGGTGGGCTATGCCCGGGTCGTGACCGACAAGACCACCTTCGCCTACCTCGCGGACGTGTATGTGCTGGAGGCGCACCGAGGGCAGGGCTTGTCGAAGCGGCTGATCGAGGCGGTGCAAAGCCATCCCGACCTGCAAGGCCTGCGCCGCTTTCTGCTGGCCACCAGGGATGCCCACAGCCTCTATGCGCAGTTCGGCTTCAAGCCGCTGGCCAACCCGACACGGATGATGGAAGTGCTGAACCCTGACGCACATTTAGGACGCTGACCTTGACATTGGCCCCCCACACCATTCAGCGGCTGACGACCGTCTGCGACGCGCACATCACGGCCTTGGCCGAGGTGCTCGTCGACTGCGTGGCTGGTGGCGCGTCCGTGAGTTTCATGCATCCCTTGTCGATGGACCGTGCGACTGCTTTCTGGCGCGGCGTGGCCGACGACGTCGCCCGGGGCGAGCGCGCTTTGCTGGTGGCTGTTGACCCGGCTGGCGCCATCGTCGGCACCGTGCATCTGGTGTTGGCGCAACCTGAAAACCAGCCGCACCGTGCCGACCTGTCCAAAATGTTGGTGCACCGCCGCGCGCGCCGCCATGGCCTGGGCGAGTTGCTGATGCAGGCCGCCGAGCAATTGGGGCGCGACTGCGGCAAGACCCTGCTGGTGCTGGACACAGCCAGCGACGCCGCCGAGCGGCTGTACCAACGCCGCGGCTGGCAGCGTTGCGGGGTAATCCCCGGTTATGCGCTGTGGCCAGAGGGCGGGCTGTGCGATGCAATTTTCTATTTCAAGAATCTGCTCGCGGCACCTTCGGATCAAGCGTTGGTAGGCGTCCGCTAGAATCAATTGACGGTGTGACGCCACCCATGCAAGGTGGTCGAGACCTGATTTTTCGCCGGTGTGTTCCGCGAAATGCGCCTGGGTTTCCCAGGCCGGCCCTTATTCCCCATCGATGTTGGTTTACTGGAATCAGTGAATCGTTTTCTCATTCTTGTTATCTAAATGAATATGTTTCGCTACTTGAAACGCTGGCGATTCCATATTTTTCTCGTCTTGTTGGTGGTGTTGGGTTGCTTCATGCGCTTCCACAACATCGAAAAGAAAAGCCTTTGGGCCGACGAGCTATTCACGCTGAGCATGGCGCAATACCACCCCTTGGTGCCTGAAGCCGGGCAGCCCTGGTACCGCGCCACCTCGGTCATGGACATTCGCGACGGCGACACCTTCCTCTCGGCCAAGGCCGGCGAGCAGAGCCCGCCGCTGCAGGACTTGCTCGAAAAGGCCAGCGTGCACCTGCTGGGCTCGAGCGATTTCGCGGCGCGCCTGCCCGGGGCCTTGGCGGCTTGCGCCCTGCTGGCCTGGTTCGGCTGGTTTGCCGCCCGCGCGACCGACCCCTGGGAAAGGTCGGTGCTCACCTGGAGTCTTCTGCTGTTGACCT
>JAQGMQ010000352.1 GCA_028292305.1 Rhodoferax sp. | reverse complement strand
AGGTCACTTGTGGCGATGTGGTCGGCCACCCGCAGCGCCTGCGCGGCAATCGTCAATGCGGGATTGACGGCTGAGGACGAAGGCATGAACGAAGCGTCGACGACAAAAAGATTGCGATGGTCGAAGGACCGGCAGAACGGGTCGAGCGCGGCGCTGCTCGGATCGGTGCCGAAGCGCACCGTGCCGCACTGGTGCGAGACCGACAGGCCACCCATGAACTTGACGATGTTGAGCTTGAACCCGATGTTTTTCATCATGCCCACCGCGCGGCTCACCAGCTGCCGGTGGCCGCCGAGGTTGTTCGCGGTATAGGACACCTTGATGCGGCCCGCCTGCAGCGTCACGCGGTTCTCTGGATCGGGCAGGTCCTCGGACATGACCCACCAGTCCACGCTGCGCTGCGCCATCATGGTTCCGACGATGGGCGGCACATGTTTCTGCCCCGCCGTCAACATGCCGCTTTGCAGCTTGCCCAGCAGCTGGATGTTGCCCATGGGCAGCGGATAGTCGGCGTCGCCAAAGTAGAAGTCGTTGATGGACAGGGTCTTCTGGAACGACGTGGGGTTGACGCGCCAGCCGATGCTCATCAAGGCCGTGTTGTTGTGCGCCATGTAGTAGCGCCCCACCACGTCCGACGTGTTGGCCACGCCATTCGGCGCCTGCGGGCAGGCCGAGCGCAACAGCAGGGCCGCAGAATTCACGGCGCTGCAGGCCAGCACCACGATCGGGGCCGACAAGCTCTTCTTGACCCCGCCTTCCTGGTACTGCACAGACTCCACCTTTCGCCCATCGGCGGAGAGGACCAGCCTTTCGACCATGCAGTCGGTCCTGAGCTCGAGCAGCCCGGTTGCCAAGGCGGGGCCTATGGCGGCAACTTCCGCGTCATTCTTGGCGTTGATCCGGCAAGGAAAACCGTCGCAGGTATTGCACTGGATGCACGCGCCGCCCTGGTGGTTCTGGATCGCCGCGGGAATGGGAAAGGCGCACACGCCGATGTCCTTCAGTGCCTCGGCCACCTTCTCGATGAAAGGCTCACTCGGCATCTCGGGAAACGGATAGGCTTGCATCCCAGGCGGGGCGGTCGGGTCAGCGCCCACACGGCCGTGGACCTGGTAGAGCCTTTCGGCCCGGTCGTAATACGGTGCCAGATCGGCATAACGGATCGGCCAGGCGGGCGAGCTGCCGCCTTCGTGCGCGAGCGCCTCGAAATCCTGCTCGCGCATGCGCATCATGGTGGCGCCGAAGAGCTTGCTGCTGCCGCCCACATAGTAGTAATTGCCCGGCCGGAAGCTGGCGCCATCCTTGTCCAGCCATTCTTCCTGCGGCACATAACGCTTGTTGTGAAAAACCTCGTTCACATTCCAGTTCTGTGCTTCGCGTGGCAAGGAGACGCCGCGCTCGAGCATGGTCACACGCACGCCTCGCTGCACCAGGCCGTAAGCCAGCGTGGCGCCGCCTATGCCGCTGCCGATGATCAGGACATCTGAGGCGCTGTGCATCACGCGATCCGCATTTCGGTCTGGCAGTCGAAGTACAGGGCCTTGGCCATGTCGATCGACAGCATCAACGCCTGGCCGGGCTCGCCGCAATTGGGATCCAGCCGGGCCGTGATCACTTCCTGGTTGGCATTGAAGATGACGAAGTTGTCGGCGCCCGTGGGCTCCACCACATCGACCACGGCCGACAGCTGGCCGGTTGTCAACGTGGGGTGACTGGTCAGCGTGATCCATTCCGGCCGAAAGGCGAAGATGATTTCCTGCTCGATGTACTTGATCAACCGGGGCGAGATTTGCGGCAGGCGAATCTTCAGCGGATGCCTGGCGTCGGCCATGCCCACGAAGGTGTAGCCGCCGTCGCTGCCGGTGATCCTGCCGCGCAGGCAATTCATCTTGGGCGATCCGATGAAGGTGGCCACGAACACATTCGCCGGCCGCTCGTAGATCTCTTGCGGCGCCGCCATCTGCTGCACGCGGCCCTTGTTCATCACGACGATCTTGGTGGCGAGCGTCATGGCCTCGATCTGGTCGTGCGTGACATACACCGTGGTCACTTTCAACCGCTGGTGCAGCTTCTTCAGCTCGGCGCGCATTTCGGTGCGCAGCATGGCGTCGAGATTGGACAGCGGCTCGTCGAACAAGAATATCTTGGGCGAGCGCACCATGGCCCGGCCAATCGCCACGCGTTGGCGCTGCCCACCCGAGAGCTGGCCCGGGTTGCGCTTGAGCAGTTCGCTGAGTTGCAGGATGGCAGCGACTTCCTTCACCGCGGCGTCCTGTTTGGTCTTCGACTCACCGCGCACCCGCATGCCGAAGGTCAGGTTCTCGCGCACCGACATCGTCGGGTACAGCGCATACGACTGGAACACCATCGCGATATCGCGGCGATCGGGTGCGAGGTTGTTGATGACCTGCTTGTCGAGCACGATCTCGCCGCTGGTCACGTCGTCCAGGCCCGCGATGGCGCTGAGCAGCGTGGACTTGCCGCAGCCCGACGGGCCGAGCAAGACCAGGAATTCCCCGTCTTCCGCGTCGATATTGATGTTCCTCAGTATCTGCGTTTCGCCGTAGGATTTATGGATGTTCTTGATGTGCAGCGATGCCATGATTAACCTTTCACTGCGCCAGCCATGAGGCCGCGCACAAAATATTTACCGGCCAGGAAATAGATCAACAGCGTCGGCAAGGCGGCCAGCAAGGCCGCGGCCATGTGCACGTTGTAGGGGCGCTCACCACTGCTGGTGTTGACCATGTTGTTGAGGGCAACCATGATCGGCGTGGATTCGCCGCTGGTGAACGACACACCGAACAGGAAGTCATTCCAGATGCCGGTGAATTGCCAGATCACGGTGACCGTGATCATCGGCACGCTGAGCGGCAGCATGATGTACCAGAAGGTTTTCCAGAAGCCCGCGCCATCGATGCGTGCGGCCTTCACCAGGTCCTGCGGAATGGCCACGAAGTAATTGCGGAAGAACATCGTGGTGAAGGGCAGGCCATACACGGTGTGCACGATGATCAGGCCGCCGATGCCTTCGGTCTGGCCGAGGAAGGCCAATGATTTTGCGATCGGGATGATCACGCCCTGGTAGGGCAGGAAGCTGCCGAACAGGATCAACGCATAGACGGCAGTGGACCCGGGGAACCTGAATTTCGCCAATGCGAATCCATTCACCGCGCCGATGATGGTGGACAAGGTGACAGCGCAGACCACCATCAGTGCGGTGTTGATGTAGAAGCCGTGCAGGCCGACGCACTCGATGCCCACACAGGCGGTGGACCAGGCGCTGCGCCATGGCGCCAGTGTCGGATTCTGCGGCCAGGCCAGGATCGAGGAGTTCTGGATCTCCTGCACGTCTTTGAATGAAGCAAAGACCATGACCACCATCGGCGCAATGAAGTACAGCGCGAAGCCGATCAGGACGAGGTACAGCATGCACCTGGCCAGCAGACGATTGAGGTTGAAGGTGTTCATGATTTGGTCCGGTGCGTTCAATGGCATCAATGGCATCAATGGCTATGGCGTTTTTCATGCCGCATTTCCGACAGCAGATAGGGAACGATGATCACCACCACGGTGAGCAAAATCATCATGGCGCTGGCCGAGCCCTGCGCCAGTTGCCCGCGTTTGAAGGCCAGGTTGAACATGAAGGTGGTGGGCAGGTCACTGGAATAGCCCGGCCCGCCATTGGTCAGCGAGACCACCAGGTCATAGGAACGCACGGCCTGGTAGATCAGGATCACCATCACGGTGAACAGCGGCGCACGCATCATCGGCAGGATGATCGACCAGTAGATGCGGTAGATGGAGGCCCCCTCCAGCCGCGCCGCCTTGATGATTTCTTCATCCACCCCACGCAATGCCGCCAGAAAGATGGCCATGACAAAACCCACCGTTTGCCACACCGCGGCGATCACCAGCGTGTAGGTGGCGCGTTCCGGGTTGATCAGCCAGTCGAACGACGCGTTCTGAAAACCCATGTCGATCAGCAACTTCTCGAGGCCCAGCTCGGGGTTGAGAATCCACTTCCACGCGGTGCCGGTGACGATCAGCGAGATCGCCATGGGGTAGAGGTAGATCACCCGCAACACCCCCTCGGCGCGGATCTTCTGGTCCAGCAAGATGGCCAGCAACAGCCCGATGGCGACGGTGATCGCGACGAAGCTGAGCGAGAACACCAGCAGGTTGGCTGCCGACACCTGCCAGCGGTCGTTCTGCCAGAGGCGCACGTACTGGTCGAGGCCGACGAAGTGGAAGCTCGGTGCGAACTGCGAGTCGGTGAACGACACGACCAGCGACCACAGCAAGAACCCGTAGACCGCGATCAGCAAGACGCCCGCGGTGGGCGCCACGGCCAGTGCCGCGGCGTTCCAGCGAAAACCGGTGCGCCTGGCAACGGCGACCGCAGGCGCTGACGCAACCGCGGGCGCGAGACCCACGTCATAGGTGGTTTCTGTCGTAATCATGGTGGTACTCGAGGCGAGGTCATGGTGTGTACGCCCCGCTTGGCGAGGCGTACCGCGAAGTCAGTCAGTGCGCTGACGCAAGCTGCTTACAGGTGCTGTTCGAGCGCGCGGCCTTCGGCGTACTCGGCATGGCCTTCACCCTTGACATAGGCGGGCACCGGGAAATCCCACCAGCCTGGCGTGTACGGGCCGGCGGCGTCGCGCGAGGTGATGACTTCGACCAGCGTCGGCCCGCTGCTGGCCAGCGCGCCCTTCAGTGCGTCGGCGAGCTGCGCGTCCTGGTCCACACGCCAGGATTCCAGGCCGAAACTCTTGGCGATGGCGGTGAAGTCAGGCGAGTACGGCTTGCCGTCGGGCGTGTTGAACTCGCTGCCGATATGGCGGCCCATGATCTTGCGCTGGCCACCGCGGATCGACATGTAGCCCGAGTTGTTCTGCACCAGGAACACGACCGGGATGTTGTGCATCACGCAGACGGCCATTTCCTGCAGCGACTGCATGAAGTCACCGTCGCCGACGATGCACACCACCTGGCGCGTGGGCATCGCCAGCTTGGCGCCGATGGCCGCGGGTACGGCCCAGCCCATGGACGAGAAGCTGCCCGAGGTCAGGTGCGTGCGCGGCATGTAGACCGGGAAGGTCTGCTACTCCGCGCCCTGTGTGTTGCCCGAGCCCACCACCACGATGCCGTCGCGTTCCATCACCTGGCGCAACACGCCCAGCGGGCGCTGCGAAGTGAATGGCGTGGCGGTGCTTTCGCGGCGCTTGGCCAGCATCACTTCCCACTCGGCCTTGAGTGCGGCAATGTCGCTGAAGTAGCTGGCGCGCTCCGCCAGTACGGCCGCGGACTGCTCGGCCGAAATGGCCGCCAGCATGTCGGTCAGCGTGCTCTTGGCATCGGCGACGATACCGATTTCGGTCGGGTAGTTCTTGCCGATTTCCTGGTGGTCGATGTCGATATGGATCAGCTTGGCCGGCGGGAACGAGAAGCTCACGTCCTTGCGGTAGCTGGAGGCGCTCCAGTCGGTGAAACGGCAGCCGACCGACAACACCACGTCGGCGGTGGTGGCCAGCTTGTTGGCGCAGGTGGTGCCGGTCTGGCCGACCGACCAGGCGTTCAACACATGGTCTTCCGGAATGGCGCCCTTGCCGTTCCAGGTGGTGACCACAGGCGCACCGATCATTTCAGCGAAAGCCACCAACTCAGGCGAGGCGTCGGAGGTGATCGCGCCGCCACCGGCCACGATCACCGGGCGCTTGGCTTTGAGCAGCATGGCCACGGCTTTTTCAATGACCTTGGCGTCGGCGCGCTGGCGGCCGGCAGCCATGCGTTCCTGCAACGGATGGATGGTCACGTCGGCGGTTTCGGCCTGCAGATCCATCGGCACTTCGATATGCACCGGGCCGGGGCGTCCGGTCAGCATGGTGTTGAAGGCGCGGTGCATCAGGAACGGAATTTCATCGACACGGGTGGCTTCCCAATGGCGCTTGGTCACGCCTTCCACCACGCGGGGAAAGTCGTTCGAGTGGTAGCGGTCCAGCTCCTGCATCACGCCATGACCGGCCATGTGGGTGGCCGGCGAGCCGGTGATCAGGATCGTGGCGGTGGAGTCGGCGAACGCCGTGGCCAGGCCGATGATGGTGTTGGTGGCACCGGCACCGATCGAGGTGACGGCGGCCATCGGACGGCCCGAAGCCCGGTAGTAGCCATCGGCCATGTGCACGGCGCTCTGCTCGTGCATCACCTGGATGAAGGGAATCTCCGAGCCGGGCTCCATCAGGGCGTCCAGCAACGACCAGCAACCGTGCCCGGGAATCCCCGCCACATATTGAACGCCATAGGTTTTCAGAGCCTTGGCTACGATTTGTCCACCGGTGAGTTTCATTTGATTCGTCCTGTTGATGTTTCTGGAAAATAATGCTTCAGCGCGCAGCCCACGCAATACCCCGGCGGGTCATGGCCAAGACTTCAGGAATGGCCATTTCGCTGACGGTATGGCCAACCGATTGGTAGAAGACGCGGCCCCTGCCCCAATTTCGCTTCCATGCGACGGGAATCTCGTTGCCGTCCAGCCAGGGAAAAACTTCCGCATTGAACTGCGTGGTGGCCAGCACTTCGTTGGCCGGATCCACATGCATGTAGTACTGTTCCGAGAAAACCGTGAAGTCGGCCAGGTTCTGGGTGATGGCGTCGTCGGTATTTTTGAACTTGACCCGGTATTCCATGAAATCTCCAGGGTGGCAGATGAACTGCCCGCCAAGAACAAAATGGAACATATGGTTATCATTGAAGGCATCGGCGGCGCCGTGCCAGGCGGCGAGGCCCACACCCTGCTCCACGGCGGAGACCAGTGCGGTCTCCTGGGTTTTACTGAGCTTGCCTTGCGTCCAATTCGGGATGATGAGGTCGTAGTCACGCAGATTCAGCGTGGCCAGATCTTCCAGATCGGTGGAGCGTGTCACTTCAAAATCCGCCAGCAAATGTTCGGTGGCAAAGTCGGCAATCGGCTCGGGGTAATGGCCCGGCCAGCCACCAGACAACAAAAGGACCTTTTTCATGTGGGCATTTCCATTTCTGTTTGAAGTGCCTTAGTTTTGAAGTTTTCGCCTCGGTTATCAATTTCGCATGTTCGGTTTTTTTGACGCACAGTGACGCACCGGGCTTCAAAATCTGCGTCAGTTGATCGGCTGTGGTTTCCGCGGCGCGGGCTTGCCGCCCGGGTGGAGCGCGCGCCGCGGTGCGGGCAGCGGTGCTTCGCGCAAGGCGAGCTGTCTGGCGCCATGGCCTGGTCCTTGCGTTGCAGCTTTAGCCGAGCAGCGCGAGGCAATTGCAAATTTCGAACATCCCGAACCCAATCTGCATCCGCATTCGGTTCGAATTGAGCGCGCACAAGCCTCGGTTATATTGGCATCTCAGGAAAATACCTGCGCATGCCCCTGCCAAGTAAAAAACAGCACTTCCGTGTGAAGAAGATCAGGCACCCCATGAACAACAACCAGGACCTCATCAACATTTCAAAAAACCTGCAGGTGCTTGCGGCCTCTTTCGAGTCCACGTCGAGCTTTTGCCTTAAGGTAGACATCAATCGACAGCAATTCAACAAATATATTTCTGGTCAGCATTTTCCGGCGCAAAAAGTGCTTGCGAAAATAGCAAAATATTTTTTGATGGAGC
>JAQGMQ010000745.1 GCA_028292305.1 Rhodoferax sp. | reverse complement strand
GCGCCACCTTGCCATCGGTGGACTCCATGATGCGCACGGTGCAGGCGCTCTCGCCGACTTCTAGTTGCTCGCTCGCGGCGCAGGCGGACCAGTCGCGTTCTTCCATCATGGGCTGGCAGGAAATGGGCTTCATCAAGCCCGCGAATCAAACCTGTGCCACCTCAAGCCCGATACACCACCCCAGGCATCACACACAACATCTCAAACGCCAGATTCGCCCCCACCAGCGCCGTCGTGCCATGCGGGTCATATGGCGGCGAGATCTCCACCAGATCGGCCCCGACCAGGTTCACCCCGCGCAGCGCACGGATGATCTCCAGACCCTGGTGCACGCTCAGGCCGCCGATCTCGGGCGTGCCGGTGCCGGGGGCGAAGGCCGGGTCCAGCCCGTCGATGTCGAAGCTCAGGTACACCGGCTTGCCGCCCGCGCCCACACGCTCCACCACTTCCTGCATCAGCGGCGTGAGGCTCTTGTGCCAGCACTCCTCGGCCTGCACCACGCGAAAGCCCTGTTGCCTGCACCAGTCGAAATCATCGGCGTGGTAGCCGGTGCCGCGCAGGCCGATCTGCACCACGCGGTGGCAATCCAGCAGGCCTTCTTCGACGGCGCGGCGGAAGGGCGTGCCGTGGGCGATTTTTTCACCGCCCATGGTGTCGTTGACGTCGGCATGGGCGTCCACATGCACCACGCCGATGGGGCCGTATTTCTTGTGCAGGGCGCGCAGGATGGGCAGGGCGATGGTGTGGTCGCCGCCGATGCTGATCGGGCGGCAGCCGTTGGCGATGATCTTGTCGTAGGCGGTGGCGATGCGCTCGATCGAGTCGAAGATGTTGTAGGCGTTGGTGGCCACGTCGCCGATGTCGGCCACCTGCAACGAGTCGAACGGCGCGGCGCGGGTGGCCATGTTGTAGGGCCGCAGCAGCACCGACTCGGTGCGCACCTGGCGCGGGCCGAAACGCGCGCCGGAACGGTTCGAGGTGCCCAGGTCGAACGGCACGCCGACGAAGCAGGCGTCGAGCCCGTCGGTCGTCTCCTGGAACGGCAGCCGCATCATGGTGGCGATGCCGCCGAAGCGGGGCATGTCGTTGCCGCCAAGTGGCTGGTTGAAGGTGCGGCGGGTGGCGGAAGCTTCGGATTCTGAGTGCGCGGAGGACATGGACATCGGCCTTGTGGTGTGTTTCGATGTTAGGCATCTGCGCGCGGCGCGGGCCTCAAAAAACTCAGTATCCCGGGTTAGATTTATTGCGCGGCGGCGTGATGCGGCTGCCTATGATCTGCGCAACTTCGGAGCCCCACCCATGCCATCGACACGCGCGCCGCACATCTTCTTCAACAGCAGCCCGGTGAACTCGCCCGAGGTCTGGCGCGCGGCATTGACGCGGCAACTGGGCGATCTGCGCTTCACCGTCGGCCCCGATTGCGCCGACCCCGACACGGTGGACGTGGCCCTGGTGCTGCGGCCGCCGCCGCAGGGCCTGGCTGCATTCGCACAGTTGCGCGCGGTGATTGCGTTGTCGGCCGGTGTCAACCAGTTCAGCGCCGACATGCTGCCCGCCGGCGTGCCGCTGTCGCGCGCGGTCGACCCGTCATTGGCCGAACACATGGTCTCTTATGCCAAGGCCGCGGTGTACCGCTACCACCGCCGCTTCGACCTGTTCGAGCGCCAGTCGCGCGCGGGCGTGTGGCGCTTCGAAGCGGCCAAGCTCAACCGCGAGACCACCATCGGCCTGCTCGGCCTGGGCGAACTCGGCAGTGCCATCGCCCTGGCGCTGGTGGCCGATGGTTTCAGCGTCGAAGGCTGGAGCCGCAGCCCGAGGACGCTGGACGGCGTGCGCACGCATGCGGGTGACGCCGGCCTGCAGGCGATGCTGCCGCGTATGGACCTGCTCATCAACGTGCTGCCGCTGACCGAAGCCACCACCGGCATCCTGTCGAGCGCGCTGTTCGCGCGGTGCCGCGAAGGCGCGTGCATCGTCAACATGGGCCGCGGCAGACACTTGGTCGAGGACGACCTGCTGTCGGCCCTGGCCTCGGGCCGCATCGCCGCCGCTACGCTCGACGTGACACAGGTCGAGCCGCTGCCCGCGGACCACGCGTTCTGGGGCCACCCGGGCGTGCTGATCACGCCGCATGTGGCCGGCATCATCCAGCCCGAATCCGCGGCGCAGCAGGTGGCCGAAAACATCCGGCGCGCGATGCGCGGAGAGGCGTTGTTGAACCGGGTGGACCTGGCCAAGGGCTACTGATGAGCGCGGCGGCGCACCTCGGCCTGCACAGAAACGCAAATTCTGACAGGTTATGCGGCGCAGCCCCTCCGTGCCTGAATTCCATGGGGTGCTGTCCTACACGCAGGCCACGCGGCTTTCGTTAACTTGCAACGAAACAGAAAGCGGCCATGCCTTTATCAACTGTCAAAGTCACTCTCGATATGCCGGTGGACCTGTATGCCCGTTTGACGCGACGCGCGGACGACGACCACGCCAGCCTCGAGGCGGCCATCATCGATTGCCTGCGCAAGAACACGCCCGCCACGGACCTGCCCCGGCGCGCATCCGTGTCAGACGACTTGCCGCAGCATTCGGAGTTGCGCTGGGGCGAGGCTTCGAGCCGCCGCTGGAACGACTTGCGAGCCCACCAGGCCCCACGCGCCAGCGACCGCGACCGGTTACCTTCCAAATAGAAATAGCGCGCGCCTGAGCGCCACTGCCGGCCTGGGGGGAATGCAACTCAGCAGTCGCTGACTTGCGACGGTCGTGGTTGCGTGGCGGTTCGCTCCCTCCCCTCCCGGGGGAGGGCTGGGGTGGGGGCGGGGCGTTGACGGCATCGCAGACGATGCATCCCGAGGCGCCGTGCCCCCATCCCGACCTTCCCCCGGAGGGGAAGGAGCAAGGCAGAGGAGTCAGGAGTGCTTTGTTGGCCCGCCCGCCAGCCGCGCGGCGCAGACCTCCTGCACGCAGCCACGCAACCAGCGGTGCGCCAGGTCGGCCTGCAGCCTGGGGTGCCACAGCAATGACACCGTGATCTCATCCATGGCCAAGGGCAGCGCGAAGCTGAACAGGCCGCTGCGCAGTGGGCCGGTGTGGGTCTCGGGCACGCTGGCTACCAGGTCGGACGCGCGCGCCAGCGCCAGCGCGGTCGCAAATCCGGCGACCACGGTGGCGACGTTGCGTGTCAGCCCCAGCGCCAGCAAGGCCTCGTCGATCGGCCCTTTCTCGTGCCCGCGCCGCGACACGCCGATGTGCCCGCCGGCCGCATAACGCTGTGGCGTGATCTTGCCTTTGCACAGCGGGTGGCCCTGGCGCACCACGCCGACGAAGCGGTCGCGGAACAACGCCTGCGCCCGCAACTCGGGGCTGGTGGTTTGGCCGACCACGCCGGTTTCCAGGTCGACCAGACCGTCACGCAACGGCGTGCTGTTTTTGTCGGGCTTCTGCACGAAGTGCAGCCGCACGCCAGGCGCCTTCTGGGCCACATGGGCAATGAGGTCCGCGCCGAAGGTCTCCACGAAGCCCTCGCTGGTGCGCAGGGTGAAGGTGCGCACCAGCTTCTTGAGGTTGAGCCTGGCCGCGGGGCGCAGCACCGCTTCGCCGGCCTGCACGAGCTGGCTCACCTGTTCGCGCAGTTCGACGGCGCGCGGCGTGGGCACCAGGCCGCGGCCGGCGCGCACCAAAAGCGGGTCGCCCGTGGTTTCACGCAGCCGCGCCAGCGCCCGGCTCATGGCCGAGGGGCTGAGCCGCAGGCGCCGCGCCGCGCCCGCCACGCTGCCTTCGGCAAGCAGCACATCCAGGGTGACCAGCAGGTTGAGATCGGGCATTGCCATGGGCCGACCATAACCCAGGAAGGCGTGAATTTCGAGGGCGACATGGCGTTGCACGCACGGATGAAGTGCAACTGCCGCGCCTTCCGCCAGGTGACTGCAGGATTTACGCTTTGCCCAGCGCCATTCGGGCGTGGTCCAACCAAGGAATCCATGTCAAAGTCAAGCACTGCAGACCGCCACGCCGCGGGCCGGGAAACCCGCGCGCCGGCACGCCGGGAAGTTTATATATTGGCCAGCCTCTCGCTGTCGATGCTGCTTGCCTCGCTCGGCACCAGCATTGCCAACGTCGGTCTGCCGTCGCTGGCGCGAGCCTTCCATGCGTCGTTTCAGCAAGTGCAGTGGGTCGTGCTTGCCTACCTGCTGGCCGTCACCACGTCGATTGTCAGCGTCGGGCGACTTGGCGACGTGGTCGGCGGCCGTCGGCTGCTGCTGGTCGGCGTGGCCGGCTTCGCGTTGGCCTCGCTGCTGTGCGCGGTGGCCACCACGCTGCCGCTGCTGATCGCTGCGCGGGCGGCCCAGGGCCTGGGGGCGGCGGTGATGATGGCGCTCACCGTGGCCTTCATCGGCGCGACGGTGCCCAAGGCCCGCACCGGCAGCGCCATGGGCCTGCTGGGCACCATGTCGGCGCTGGGCACCGCACTCGGTCCGTCGCTGGGCGGCGTGTTGATCGCGGCATGGGGCTGGCGCGCGTTGTTTCTGGTCAACGTGCCGCTGGGTCTCCTGACGCTCGTGCTGGCGCGGCGCTTCCTGCCCGCAAGCCGTCCGATGCCAAACGCGGCACGGGCCGGCTTCGACCCGATCGGCAGCTTGCTGCTGGCGCTGACGCTGGCCGCCTATGCCCTGGCCATGACTCTGCGTACAGGCGGTGCGCGTGGCGGTTTCGGCCTGCTGAACCTGGCGTTGCTGCTGGCGGCGGGTGTCGGCTTGGGCCTGTTCGTGTGGACTGAACGCCGGGCCGCATCGCCCCTGGTCCACCTGGCGATGTTCCGCGACCCGGCCCTGCGCGCCAGCCTGGCCATGGGTGTGCTCGTTTCCACCGTGATGATGG
>JAQGMQ010000351.1 GCA_028292305.1 Rhodoferax sp. | reverse complement strand
TTGATCAGGTGCACCGAAAACGCCAGCGCCACGCCCAGCATTACCGCCAGCACGGCCGCCGCATTGCGCCAGGGGTGGTGGCGCAGCTCCTGCCAGGAGAAAGTTCGGAGCAGGGCGGCGGTGGCGGAGTTAGCGGATGCAGCGGAAGAGGGGCGCATCCGGCCATTGTGCCGGCTGCCTGTGCCGCATCAGATGGCGGCCAGGCCGATCAGGGTGCGCAAGGATTCGGGTGACGGCGCGCTGTGCAGCACACAGGCGAGCCTGGCGGGCGTCAGGCTCAGGTGAAGCTGCAGGTCGAGCGTGCCGGAGTCATCGCTCGGGGACGCGTCAACGTGCCACGCCAGCGCCTGCTGCAACAACGCGCCGAGCAGCAGGGCCTGGGCCGCGGGGTCGGCGTTGCGCAATGCGTTCGCCAGGCGGCCAGGCAGGTCGTGAACGGGCGATGGGGTCATGTGGGCCTTGCGTGTTGATGGCTTCTGCCTTGCTCCTTCCCCTCCCGGGGGAAGGCTGGGATGGGGGCGGGGCGTTTCAGACCGGTCTCGCAGCCTGCCCCACCCTGACGCGCCACCTGGACGGGGAGGAAGCGGACAGCCGGGCCCGTCGAGTGGCGATCAGCCGTTCCGAAACAGGAAGCTGTAAGCGTTCAGCGCCGGCACGCCGCCCAGGTGTGCGTACAGCACCTTCGCGCCTTCCGGGAAGAAGCCCTCGCGCACCAGTTCGATCATGCCGTGCATCGACTTGCCTTCATACACCGGGTCGGTCAGCATGCCTTCCAGGCGGGCGCCGAGGCGGATGGCTTCCAGCGTGCCGGCGCTGGGCAGGCCGTATTCCGGGCCACCGAAACGGGTGTCCAGCACCACGTCGGCCTCGGTGATGCCGCGGCCGAGTTCGATCAGGCTGGCAGTGTTCCTGGCGATGCGCAGAATTTGCGCGTGGGTCTGCTCGGGCTTGGCCGAGGCGTCGATGCCGATGACCTTGTCGGCCCGGCCGTCGGCGGCAAAGCCGACCACCATGCCGGCCTGGGTGCTGCCGGTGACCGAGCACACCACCACGTAGTCGAACTGGAAGCCCAGCTCGGCCTCTTGCGCGCGCACCTCTTCGGCAAAGCCGACGAAGCCCAGGCCGCCGAACGGGTGTTCCGAGCAGCCCGCGGGGATGGGGAAGGGCTTGCCGCCGGCCTGGCGCACGTCTTCCATGGCTTGCTCCCAGCTGGGGCGGATGCCGATGTCGAAGCCGGCCGCGTCGAGCCGCACGTCGGCGCCCAGGATGCGCGACATCTCGATGTTGCCCACGCGGTCGTACAGCGCATCGGAATAGTTGACCCAGTTCTCCTGCACCAGCACACACTTCAGGCCCAGGTGGGCGGCCACGGCGGCCACCTGGCGGGTCTGGTTCGACTGGATGCCACCAATGGAGACCAGCGTGTCGCAGCCCTGCGCCAGCGCTTCGGGGATCAGGTATTCGAGCTTCCGGGTCTTGTTGCCACCGAAGGCCAGGCCGCTGTTGCAGTCTTCGCGCTTGGCGAACAGATCGACCTTGCCGCCGAGATGGGCGCTCAGGCGTTTCAGCGGGTGGATGGGCGTGGGGCCGAAGGTCAGCTTGTGGCGCGGGAAGCGGTGCAGCTGGTGTGGCAGTGGGGTCGGAAGCGGCATGGGATAACTCCTGTGGTTGGGGCGTGCCGCAAGGGGTATGGTCAGGTCGAAGGAACCGGAACCAGGCGCGAAGGCCGTTGCAGCGACAGGACCAATGTTAGGAAATATCGGGTTTAATGTGCTTGCGAAAAATGGCGAATTACATCAACTAAAAATTGGCAATCAGCAAGAAAATGGCCGTTAGTTCCACAAAATTGCCGGTTCGCAAAACAAAAATTCGCCCCAGGAGTGCGGCGCCGGCACCGGCACCCGAGGCGGTGATCGAAGGCCTGGACCGCACCGACCGCGCCATCCTGCGGGCGCTGCAGCGCGATGCCTCGGTGTCGAACGTGGCGCTCGCGGCCAAGGTCAACCTGAGCCCGCCGGCCTGCCTGCGGCGGGTGGAGCGGCTGAAGGAAACCGGCATGATCCAGGGCATCGTGGCGCTGCTGAATCCGCGGGCGCTCGATGCCGGCATGCTGGTGGTGATCGCGGTGGTGCTCGACCGGTCCACGCCCGAGTCGTTCGCCGATTTCGAGAAGGCCGCGCAGAAGGTCTCGGGCTGCATGGAATGCCACGTGGTGACGGGCGAATTCGACTACTTCATGCTGCTGCGCACCAAGGACAGCGAGAGCTTCAACCGGCTGCATGCCGAGCAGCTGCTCTACCTGCCGGCGGTGCGGCAGATCCGCTCGTTCATGGTGCTGAAACAGGTGTTGTCGACGACCCAGTTTCCGATCTAGGACCGGCTAGCCCGTTGCAACCGGCAGGCGACGCGCCTTGGCCTCGAGCAGCACATACACGCCCACCGCGATGACCAGCGGCACCAGGTAATACAGTGCCCGGTAGGCCAGTACGGCGGCCACCAGCGTGGCGGCGGGCGCGTAGTCGGACAGCAGGGCAACGAAGACGGCCTCGAGCACGCCCAGGCCGGCCGGCACATGGGCCAGCACACCGGCCACGGCGCCGGCAAGCAGGGTGCCCAGCACCAGCGGGAATTCGATCTGCCGCTGCAGCAGCACAAAGACCACGCCGCCCATCAGCAGCCAGTTGGTGCACGACATGACCATCTGCAGCAGCGCCAGGCGCAAAGTCGGCAGGTCGACCTCGTGGCCGCGCAGCATCCAGCTGCGGCGCCTGGAGATGGCACACCACAGCAGGTAGGCAGTGGGCACGGCCACCATCGCGCCGCCGATGGCCGTCAGCACACCGGCGTCGATCTCCCAATGGTCGGGCAGCGTCGGCGGGAACACCATGAACACCAGGCCGGCCAGCAGCAGGTAGCCGAGCCAGTTGGTGAGCATGCTCATGGTCACGATGCGCGTGGTGTGCGCGGTGTCGATGCCGAACTGCGCATACAGCCGGTAGCGAAAGCCCACACCACCGACCAGCGAGCCCATGCTCAGGTTGAAGGCGTAGCTGACGAAGGTGATGGCCATGACCGTGGCCGTGGGCAGGCTGTGGCCCGCGTAGTGCCGGCCCAGCAGGTCGAAGCAGGCATAGAGCAGGTGGCTCGCCAGCGCCAGGCCTGCCGCGGCCAGCAGCACCGGCACCGGCAGGGCCTGCAGGCCGCGCCAGACCTCGGTCCACTCGATGTTGCGCGTCTGGCGCACCAGCAGCAGGACCACCAGCGCAAAGAAGACCAGCGCCAGCCCACGTTTGACCCAGGGCCACCAGCGCCGCGCGCCGTGGGCTGGCGCCGCCGTGGGCTCGTCGGCCGCCGGCTGGTCGGCAGCGTGCGGGTCAGCGGTAAAAGAACCCACGGCCATGGCGGAGCCAGCGCGCGCAGTCATCCGCCGCCCTCGGCGACGGTGGTCACGCAGCTGTTTTTGGGATCGGCGGCGGTATCGGCGGCCGTGCCGGTGATGCTGCCGATGGTGGCCTGCGCCGGCACCAGGTGCGGCACGTGCGCCGGCAACCAGCCGGCCCACGAAGGGTAGTGCCGCAGCAGGTGAAACACGATGAAGCTGCGCGCGATGCGCCAGCCGCTGGCCGGCGCCAGGCTGTCGGCCTGGATCTCGCGGCACTTGTGCTGAATCAGGTCTTCCAGCCGCCCGGCCAGCGTGTGGTTGAAAGCCTGGTCGCGGATGACCAGGTTGGCCTCCAGGTTGAGCGACAGGCTCAGCGGGTCGAGGTTGCTCGAGCCGACCGTGGCCCACACGTCGTCGACCACGGCCACCTTGCCGTGCAACGGGCGCTCGGTGTACTCGAAGATGTGCACGCCGGCATTGATCAGGTGGTGGTAGAGCAGCTCGGCAGCCGTCTTCACGATGGGCATGTCGGGCTGGCCCTGCAGGATGAGCCGCACTTGTACGCCGCGTTTGGCCGCACGCCGCATTTCGCGGATCAGGCGGTAGCCCGGGAAGAAATACGCGTTGGCGATCGTGACACGCGTGCGCGCCGCGCGGATGGCGGCACGGTAGTGGCGTTCGATGTCGTTGGTGTGCTCGCCGTTGTCGCGGGTGACGAAGATGGCCGCGGCGTCGCCCGCCGGCTCGGCCGCGCTGCTCAGCCCGCGCATCCGCCTGCGAAAACTGAACCAGCGCCGCCCCTGGCCATGCCGCTGCCCGGTCGCCAACATCGCGTGCACGAAGCGGTGGACCACGGCGACGATGGGGCCGCGCGCCTCGACGGCATAGTCCTGCTGGGCCTCGGGACCGAAGTCGGCCAGGTGGTCGGCCGAGTAGTTGATGCCGCCGACGAACGCCACCTCGCCGTCCACCACCAAGATCTTGCGGTGCATGCGTCGCAGCTTGTTGTTGCGACAGCCGAACAAGCGGGGTGCGTGGTCGAACACATGCAGGCGAACGCCTG
>JAQGMQ010000716.1 GCA_028292305.1 Rhodoferax sp. | reverse complement strand
TTCTGGCTGTTCCTGACCATCGTGCTGGGCGCAGTCTTTATGGGTTTCCAGGCATACGAATATCATCACGCCTACAGTGAAGCGATGAACCTGAAGCTGAGCTCCGGCATTTATGGCTCGACCTTTTTCATGCTGACCGGTTTCCACGGCTTCCATGTGACGCTGGGCGCGATCATGCTGTCGGTGGTGCTGTATCGCGTGATGCGCGGCGATTTCAGGCCGGATCACCACTTCGGGTTCGAAGGCGCGGCCTGGTATTGGCACTTCGTCGACGTGGTGTGGCTGGGCCTGTACGTGGTGGTCTACTGGATGTGATGGCGCCCGCGCCCACCGCGCTGCCGCCCATCAAAAAAGCGCCTCAGGGGCGCTTTTTTGTTGACGAACTGCCCGTGGCTTATTTGCCCGCGGGGATGCCGGTGGGGTGCAGGTAACCGAGCTTCCAACCCACGAGAATGCAGATGAACAGCAGCACTGAAAACCCGATCCGGAAGGTCAGCGCACGCGCCATGCGGCCGACCTTGGGCTTGGCCGTGGCCTCGTCGTTCTTGCCCCCCTTGAGCATGAAGAACAGGGCTGCCGCCAGACTGAGGAAGATGGCTGCGAACGCAGCCGAAGCAAGGTACACCATGGGAGACATTATCCCGTGACCGGGCCTGTACTGGCAGCTTCGCCTGCACGCGTGCGGATGCGCTTCCTGATTCTGACGCTGGCGGCGCTGCTGGGCGTGGCCGCCACGTTGTCGCTCGGGCGCTGGCAGCTGTCGCGCGCCGCGCAGAAGGAGGCGTTGCAGGCCGAGATCGATGCCCAGAACCGGCTGCCCGCGATCGACCTGACCGCGCTGCCCAAGGGCACCGACCTGGTCGGCATCGAACACCGGCAGGCTTCGGTGCGCGGCCACTGGCTGGCCGAGCGCACCGTGTTTCTCGACAACCGGCAGATGCACGGGCAGCAGGGTTTTTTTGTGGTCACCCCGCTGCAACTTAACGGCAGCGCGGCGGTCCTACTGGTGCAACGCGGCTGGGTGCCGCGCAATTTCGTGGACCGCACGGCGCTGCCGGTGATCGCCAGCCCGGCGGGCATGGTCGAAGTGCAGGGCAGGATTGCCCCGCCACCGGGCAAGCTTTATGAGTTCCAGGGCGGGGTGCCCGGGCCGATCCGGCAAAATCTAGATGTTGCCGCGTTTGCACGGGAGACCGGGCTGCCGCTGTTGCCGGTGTCGCTGCTGCAAACGGGCGCTGACGCAAACCCGGCGGCCGGCGCGAACGCCGGTGGCTTGCAGCGCGACTGGCCGGCGGCCAACACCGGTGTCGAAAAGCACTATGGCTATGCGTTCCAATGGTTCGGGCTGGCCACCCTCATCACAATCCTTTATGTCTGGTTCCAAATTGTCCGACGCTACTTTCTCCCGCGCAGACGCTAATGGCGACCAGCCGCTGGGCCTGACGGTGCACACCCTGCCCACCCCGCAGGATGTGCTGGACGGCAACCCGCGCCGCACCCTGTCCGGCCGCTGGAAGATGATCGCGGTGATGCTGGTCTGCGCCGCGCCCGTGGTCGCGTCCTACCTCACCTTCTACGTGATCCGGCCCGAGGGCCGCAGCGTCTTCGGCGAGCTGATCCAGCCGGCCCGGCCCGTGCCCGACCAGATCGCCATGGGCCTCGACGGCAAGCCGCTCAACCTGCAATCGCTCAAGGGCCAGTGGCTGCTGGTGAGCACCTCGGCCAGCGCCTGCGATGCGGCCTGCGAAAAACACCTGTACCTGCAACGCCAGCTGCGCGAAACCCTGGGCCGCGAAAAGGACCGCGTCGACTGGGTCTGGCTCGTGACCGACGACGCGCCGATCCGCGAAGACCTGCGCGCCGCGCTCAAGGGTGCCACCGTGCTGCGCCTGGGCGAACTGCAGGTGGCGCAATGGTTGTCGCCAGCGGTGGGGCATCTGCTGCCTGAACATCTCTACGTGGTGGACCCGATGGGCAACTGGATGCTGCGTTTCCCGGCGCAGCTGGACGTGGCCGGGGCCGCAAAAGCCAAGCGCGACGTCGAGCGTTTGCTGCGCGCATCCGCCTCCTGGGACGAAGCCGGCCGATGAACAGCACGGCTCTCTACGACCTTTCGCCCATCGCGCGCATCATGCTGATGGGCGTGGTGATCGCGCTCGGCCCGCTGGCCTGGGTCTGGGTGCGCAACCAGCAGGCTTCCACCGCGCGCCGGCTTCAGGCGCTGACGGTGCTGACGCTGTTCCTGACCTTCGACCTGGTGCTGTTCGGCGCCTTCACCCGGCTCACCGATTCGGGCCTGGGCTGCCCCGACTGGCCCGGCTGTTACGGCAACGCCAGCCCGGTCGGCGCCCATGCCGACATCGCCGCGGCACAAGCCGTGATGCCGACCGGACCGGTCACGCATGGCAAGGCCTGGATCGAGATGGTGCACCGGTATCTGGCCACCGGCGTGGGGGTGCTGATCCTCACCTTGGCCGTAGCCAGCTGGGTTGAATCCAGGCGGCGCAAGTCCGGCCAGGCGGCCGTCAGTCCGTGGTGGCCCACGTTCACGCTGCTCTGGGTCTGCCTGCAGGGAGCCTTTGGTGCGCTGACGGTGACGATGAAGCTGTTCCCCGCGATCGTGACCCTGCATCTGCTGGGCGGCCTGGTGCTGCTGGTGCTGCTGTGTGTGCAGGCGCTGCGCTATGCCCAGGCCGACGGCCGCTGGCTGCCCGAGCCGGTGCCGCCTGCGCTGCGCACGCTGTTGTTGGCCACGTTCACCTTGACCGTGGCGCAGATCACGCTTGGCGGCTGGGTCAGCACCAACTACGCGGTGCTGGCCTGCAGCACGTTTCCGATGTGCCAGGGCAGCTGGTGGCCCGACATGAACTTCACGCAGGGCTTCGAGTTCTGGCGCGCGCTGGGGCGGCTGCAGGACGGCAGCCACATCAGCTTCGCCGCACTGACCGCCATCCACTATGCGCACCGGCTGATGGCCTACATCGTGTTGGCCCTGATGGCACTGCTGGCGTGGCGGCTGCACCGCGTGCAAACACTGCAGCGCCAGGCACGCTGGCTGGCGATTTTGGCCTTGTGGCAGTTTGCCACCGGCCTGAGCAACGTCGTGCTCGATTGGCCGCTGGTAGCCGCCGTGTCGCACACGGGTGGCGCCGCGGCGCTGGTGGTGCTGCTGACCTGGGCCGTGGTCACCAGCCGCAACACATCCGGCGCGGCGGTTGCCGCCGCCAGCCGTGCCTCCACATTGAATGTTCCGAGACCTCTCGCATGAGTGCCGCTGATCCCATCTCCAAAGTTGCGGGGGCGCCTGCGCCGCCACTGTCGGCGCCGTTGCGCTCGCCCTCACGTATTCGCCAGTTCTACTCGTTGACCAAGCCGCGGGTGGTGCAGCTCATCGTGTTCTGCGCGCTGATCGGCATGGTGCTGGCCGTCCCCGGCGCGCCGTCGCTGGCAGAAGTGCAACTGGGACTGATCGCCTGCGCGGGCATCTGGCTCGTGGCCGGTGCGGCCGCGGCCTTCAACTGCATCGTCGAGCAGGGCATCGACGCCAAGATGAAGCGGACGTCCTGGCGGCCCACGGCCAAGCACGAGTTGCAGAACTGGCAGACGCTGCTGTTCTCTGCCGTGTTGTGCGTGGCGGGCTCCAGCATTCTGTATTTCCTGGTGAACCCGCTGACGATGTGGCTGACCTTCGCCACCTTCGTCGGTTATGCCGTGGTCTACACCGTGATCCTGAAGCCGCTCACGCCCCAGAACATCGTGATCGGCGGTGCCTCTGGCGCCATGCCGCCGGTGCTCGGCTGGGCGGCGATGACGGGCGACGTCGGCCCCGAGGCGCTGATCCTGTTTCTCATCATCTTCCTGTGGACGCCGCCGCATTTCTGGGCGCTGGCGCTGTACCGGGTGGAGGACTATCGCAAGTCCGGCCTGCCGATGCTGCCCGTCACCCACGGCAACGAGTTCACGCGGCTGCAGATCCTGCTGTACACGGTGATCCTGTTCGCGGCCTGCCTGATGCCTTTCATCTACGGCATGAATTCGTGGCTGTACCTGGCGGTGGCCATCGGCCTGAGCATCGGCTTCTTTGGCTACGCGCTGGCGCTGTGGCGTAACTACTCCGACGCACTGGCGCGCAAGACCTTCCGCTTTTCATTGATCCACCTGAGTGTGTTGTTCGCGGCGCTGCTCGTCGACCACTACGTACTCTGATTTCTCCATGACCGACATGCAAAAACGAACGGCCCTCAGGGCCATGGGCGCAGGCGCCTTTGCGGTTGCCGCGGGCGGCCTGCTCGGCGCCTGTTCCGAGGCCAAGCCGAGCTTCAGCGCCATCGACCTCACCGGTGCCGACTATGCGCGCGGCTTCCAGCTGACCGACCACAACGGCCAGCCGCGCAGCTTGAACGACTTCAAGGGCAAGCTGGTGGTGGTGTTCTTCGGCTACACGCAGTGCCCCGACGTCTGCCCCACGTCCATGGCCGAGCTGGCCGAAGTGAAGGCGTCGCTCGGTGCCGACGCGGGCAAGCTGCAGGGCATCTTCGTCACCGTCGACCCGGAGCGTGACACGCCCGAAGTGCTGAAGGCCTATATGGCCAATTTCGACCCGAGCTTCCTCGCGCTGCGGCCCACGCCCGAGCAGCTCGCGGCGCTGGCCAAGGACTTCAAGATCTACTACAAGAGGGTCGAAGGCAAGACACCGACCAGCTACACCATGGACCACTCGGCTGGCAGCTACGTGTACGACACCAAGGGCCAACTGCGGCTCTATGCGCGTTACGGCAGCGGCGCGCAGGCGCTTTCGACCGACCTGAAAACGCTGCTGAAGCAGTCGGCCTGACCAGGGTCGAAGCTGGCCGCCCAGAAACAAAAACGCCAGCGTGGTGAGCGCTGGCGTTTTTGTTTCAGATCGGAAGAGC
>JAQGMQ010000703.1 GCA_028292305.1 Rhodoferax sp. | reverse complement strand
CACGCCCGACCTCGTTCCTTCGGACCTGGTGGGCACACGCATCTACAACCAGAAGAGCGGTGACTTCACCACCTCGCTCGGCCCGGTGTTCACCAACCTGCTGCTGGCCGACGAAATCAACCGCGCGCCGGCCAAGGTGCAGAGCGCCTTGCTCGAGGTGATGCAGGAACGCCAGGTGACCATTGCCGGCGAGACGCACAAGGTGCCCAGCCCGTTCCTGGTGATGGCCACGCAGAACCCGATCGAGACCGAAGGCACCTATCCGCTGCCCGAGGCGCAGGTCGACCGCTTCATGATGAAGGTGCTGGTGGACTACCCGACCGACGAGGAAGAATTCGTCATCGTGCAACGCGTCACCGGCGCGCCGGTGCACGTGGCGGCGGTGGCCACCACCGAGCAGCTGGCCGCGCTGCAGGCCGAATGCCGCCGCGTGTATGTCGACCCGTCGCTGATGCAATACGCGGTGCGCCTGGTGTCGGCCACGCGCAAGCCGGAGGCCCACGGCCTGAAGGACATGGCCCGCTTCATCACCTTCGGCGCCAGCCCGCGCGCCACCATCAACCTGGTGGAAGGCGCCCGCGCGCTGGCCATGTTGCGCGGCCGTACGTATGCGCTGCCCGAGGACATGACCGACCTGGTGCCCGACGTGTTGCGCCATCGCCTGGTGCTGACTTACGATGCCTTGTCCGAAGGCCTGAGTTCCGATGCACTCATCAGCAAGCTCATGGCCAAGGTTCCACCACCTCCCAAGCCACTAGAGCATGAAAAACTCGCAGCCTGAGCCACGGCCCACGCCTGGGCTGGCCGAGTCCGCCGACCACATCCTGCGCCGCCTCGAGTGGACGGTGGTGCGCCGGCTCGACGGCCTGCTGCAGGGCGACTACCGCACCCTGCTGCGCGGCGCCGGCATGGACCTGGCCGACCTGCGCGAATACCAGCTGCACGACGACGTGCGCCACATCGACTGGAACGTCACCGCCCGCCAGCAGGTGCCGCATGTGCGGGTGTTTACCGAAGACCGCGAGATGGCCGCCTGGTTCCTGCTGGACCTGAGCCCCTCGGTCGATTTCGGCTCGGGCGAAAGCGCCAAGCGGCAGGTCTCGGCCGAGTTCGTTGGCGTGCTGGCGCGCATGCTTACCCGCCACGGCAACCGCGTCGGCGCGATGCTGTACGGCGCAGGCGTCGACACGGTGCTGCCCACGCGCAGCGGCCGCATGCACGTGCTGCACCTGCTGCGCGCCATGCAGCAGCGGCCCGAGGGCGCGTCCACCGGCAAGGTGACGCGGCTGCAGGACCTGCTGCAGTCGGCGGCCAACCTGATCAAGCGCCGCTCGACCGTGTTTGTCGTCTCCGATTTCATCAGCGAACCGGGTTGGGAAAAGCCGTTGGGCCAGCTGGCCCAGCGCCACGAGGTGGTGGCCGTGCGACTGCTCGACCCGATGGAGCTGGAGCTGCCCGACCTCGGCCTGATCCCCATCGTCGATTCCGAAACCGGCCAGCAGCTGCTGGTGGACACGGCCGACGCCGGGTTTCGCAAACGCTTCGCCCGCATCGCCGCGCAACGCGAGGCCGACCTGCGCGATGGCCTGGGCCGCGCCGGCGTGGACACGCTGGAGTTGTCCACCGACGGTGACCTGGTCGACACCATCGTGCGTTTCACCGACCTGCGCAAGCGGCGCAGCCGGCTGTCGTCGGGTGCCACGGCCGTCATGCCCAAGCGCCTGCCGGCTCACCTCGCCAACCATCTTGCCGATTCGGTCAAGGCTGCCTGAGCCCAAGGAGTCCCCGATGCAATTGCCCAACAATTTCCCCATCAACTTCCTCTGGCCGAGCTTCCTGTGGCTGCTGCTGGTGGCGCCACTGCTGGTGCTGCTGTACATCTGGCTGCTGCGCCGCAAGAAGAAGATGGCGCTGCGCTACGCCAGCCTGTCGATCGTGCGCGAAGCCATGGGCCGCGGCCACAGCCTGCGCCGCCACATCCCGCCGTTCCTGTTTCTGCTGGCCATCGTGGCGATGCTGATCGCCGCGGCGCGGCCGATGGCGGTGATCGCCCTGCCCTCGTCGCACGAGACGATCATGCTGGCGATGGACGTGTCGGGCAGCATGCGCGCCACCGACGTCAAACCCAACCGGTTGGTGGCCGCGCAGGAAGCCGCCAAGGCCTTCATCGCCGAGCTGCCGCGCACGGTGAAGGTGGGCATCGTGGCCTTTGCCGGCTCGGCCCAGGTGGTGCAGCCGCCGACCTTGAGCCGCGAAGACCTGGTCACCGCCATCGACCGCTTCCAGCTGCAGCGCGCCACGGCCATCGGCAGCGCCATCGTGGTGTCGCTGGCCGAGCTGTTCCCCGACGCGGGCATCGACCTGACCACCATGACTTACGGCCGCGAGCGCCAGCGCGGCTCGTCCATCGACGAGGCCGGCAAGCCCAAGACCGACCCGAAGGATTTCGTACCGGTGGCGCCGGGCTCGTACAACTCGGCCGCGATCATCCTGCTGACCGATGGCCAGCGCACCACCGGCGTCGACACACTCGATGCGGCCAAGCTTGCGGCCGACCGCGGCGTGCGCGTCTATACCGTGGGCGTGGGCACGGTGGACGGCGAAACCATCGGTTTCGAAGGCTGGTCGATGCGTGTGCGGCTCGACGAGGAAACCCTGAAAGCCGTAGCCACCCGCACCAATGCCGAGTACTTCTACGCCGGCACGGCCGAGAACCTGAAGAAGGTCTATGAGACGCTGAGTTCACGGCTCACGGTGGAGAAAAAAGAGACCGAGATCTCGGCCCTGCTGGCCCTGGCCGGCGCGCTGTTGTCGGTGATCGCGGCCGGCCTGTCGCTGCTGTGGTTCAACCGGATTCTTTGAACCCGCCGTGTGGTCCAGCGCGTTCTTTGCGTTCCTGCACTTTGCGGCCGTGTTCTGCATCGTCGGCACGGTGTTCTACGAGCGGCTGGCTTTCAGCCGCAACCCTTCGCTCGAGGAAGCCAGGCGCCTGCAGCAATGTGACCGCTGGTACGGTGCGTTTGCGGTCATCCTGCTGGCGGTCGGCTTGCTGCGGGTGTTCTATTTCGAGAAGGGCGCGACCTTCTACTTTGCGAATCCGTTCTTCCACCTGAAGATCGGCCTGTTCGTAGCAGTCGGCCTGTTGTCGATCTACCCGACGGTGAAGTTCATCGGTTGGGGCAAGGCCACGCGGCAGGGCATGGCGCCGACGGTGTCAGCCAAGGAGTTCACCACCATCCGCCGCCTGCTGGGGCTCGAGTTGCTGCTGTTGCTGGCGGTGGCGCTGTGTGCTTCGGCCATGGCGCGCGGACTCACGTTGTAGCCACCGCCATGCAAACCTACCGCAACCGCGGCGGCACATCGCCGATCTCGGCCTTCGAGACCGGGCCGGACACCATCACCGTGCAGTTTGCCGATGGCGCGGCCTATGTCTACAACGTGCGCAGTGCAGGGCAGAAACACATCGCGGCGATGCAGCGCCTGGCGGTGGATGGCCAGGGCCTGGCGACCTACATCACGCGGCACGTGCGCGACCGCTACGCACGCAGGCTCGGCTGAAGTCAGCGGCGGTTGACGTCAGCCCTGCCCGCTGCGCGCCAGCCAGCGCTTCACACCCCAGCCGCCCGCGGCGATCAACACCACCGTCAAGACCAGCAGGCCGACGGTCACCGGCCCGGGCTGCTTCAGCGCATCCACGATCTGCCCTGAAAACAGGCCCATCAGCAGCGTCCCCGGTGCCATGCCGAGCGCCGTGCCGAGCACCATGTCGCGCAGCCGGATGTGGGTGGCGCCGGCGATCATGTTGATGATGGCGAACGGTGCCACAGGCACGATGCGCACCGCGATCACGGCCCAGATGCCGCGCTGCGCCAGCCGCTGGCTCAAGCGGTTGACACGTTCGCCGCCGAGCTTCTGCATGGCGTCGTGGCCGAGAAACCGGCCGACGCCATAACTGGCCGCCGAGCCCAGCAGCGCGCCGCCCATGACACACAGGAACCCGGCGGACGGGCCCAGTGCGACGAAGGTGACGAGGGTCAGAAAGGTCAGCGGCACCGCCAGCACGCTGGCCACCGCAAAGCCGCCGAGCGCGGCAAACGGCCCGTAGGCCTGACCGAGTTTCTGCAAGCCGCCCACGATGTGGTCCACGCTGAGCCAATCACGCAGCGGCGACCAGCTCCAGGCTGCGGCCAGGCCGGCCAGCGCCAGCAGCAACGCCCCGAGCAGAATCAGACGACCGCGGCTGCCACCGACGCTTGGTGCCGCTGCTGGCTCAGCCATCGCCGCGCCGCCCCGCGGGGGCGCTGGCGACCGGTGTGGTTGGCGGCACAGGGGTTTCCTCCAGACGGGTGGCCACCACGGTGGCCAGTTCATGCACATTGCCGACTTCGAAGATGGAGCCGTGCAGGCCCTTGATCTGGTGTTCGACCAGCTTCAACGGCATCAGGCGGCGCCACGGCTGAAACAGCCACCGG
>JAQGMQ010000653.1 GCA_028292305.1 Rhodoferax sp. | reverse complement strand
GCCGTGAGCAACGCCTTGCGCCGGCTGCGCGACGCTCTGGGTGACGAGTTGGTGCGCCGCAGCGGCCAGGGCATGGAGCCGACGCCGCGCGCGCTGGTGTTGTGGCCGGCCGTGCGCGAGGCCTTGCGGCAATTGCAGCATTCGCTGGCGCCCAGCAGTTTCGAGCCGGCCGAGGCCGACGACACCTTCGTGCTGGCCATGGCCGACGCCACGGCGGCCGCGCTCATTCCCGGGTTGGTGGACATCGTGGAGACCGAAGCGCCCGGCATCTCGTTGCGCGTGGTGCCGTTGACCACACGCGACCCGCGCAAGCTGCTCGAAGACGAATCGGTGGATCTGGCGGTCGGGTTCTTTCCGGCGATGGTGGCCGACTTGACGGCCCGTGCGCAGGTCGGCAAGAACGTGGCGTTCACGCAGCAGCGCTTGTACGACGGGCAATATGTGTGCGTGATGCGCAGCGGACATCCGCTGGCCACCGGGCCGTTCACGCTGAACCGGTTTTGCGCGGCGCGCCACTTGCTGGTGAGCTTTTCGGGCCGGCCTTACGGCTTCATCGACGAATCACTGGAGCAGCTCAAACGCGACCGGCGCGTGGTGTTGACCGTGAACCAGTTCTTCACCGCCGGGCGTGTGGTGGCCAATTCGAATCTGCTGACCGTGTTGCCCAAACATTTCGTGGGCGTCACAGGCATTGCCGATGAATTGGTGCAGCGCGACCTGCCGTTCGCCGTGCCGGCGGTGCATGTGGATGCCGTCTGGCATCGGCGCATGGAGCACAGCAGCGCCCACGCCTGGTTGCGCCACGCCATCGGCCGCTCAGCGGGCCAGGCGTTCGAGCGCGAGGCGCTATAACGGCCGGTTAGCGGACGACGCTCAGAAAAGCGCGTGCGGCCTGGCGCAGCTCGGCGGCTTCGTGCGGGTTTTGGCCGGCGCGCGCTTCGGCGGATTGCATGAGACCGTGGGCGACACCGCCGTCGGCTTGCGTGGAGTTGTCGGCGTTCAGGGCGAAATGCCAGTAACGCAATTGGGCCATTTGGCTGATGAGATTCAACATGATGCGGTCACCGGATCGTTGGACCACCGGTAAAAAGTTTCGATGAATGAAGAATAAGGGTTTTCCCTCATTTACCAAGGCCCAGGTCATGCGCTTCCGGCATAACGCTGGAAGGAGCCGCTCATGATGTGAGGTTTTGTAGACATTTTGTGAACGTTTTCTCATTTCGGCGCGACCGGCCTCACTTTGAACGAGGCCGTAGACTGGACGGCCAATGAACATCCAGCTGCTTTCCGATCTGCACCTCGAAGTGCATCCGCATTTCAAACCCGAGCCCGCGTCAGGCGCCGATGTGCTGGTGCTGGCCGGCGACATCGGCTCCTACCAGCCGGGCTCGCTGCTGCAAGACAGCGACTTCGGCCTGGCGCGGTTTTCCCCGCTGCCGCAGTACGCGGGCTGGCCCACGCCGGTGATCTTCGTGCCCGGCAACCACGAATACGACATGCAGGATTTCGACGCGGCCCACGCCCGGCTCCGCGAGACCTGCGAACGCCTGGGCATGGTCTGGCTGGAGCGTGAAACCGTGCAGATGCAGTTCGGCAGCCAGCGCGTGCGCTTTGTCGGCACGACGCTCTGGACCGACTTCGACGCACTCGGGCCGACGGCTGACGATCCCTACGCCACGCTGGCGCAAGAACTCAAGGCCCGTGACAAGGCCTTCCGCGCGGCCAACTTCTATCTCAAGAAAACCGGCAGCACGCGCTTCGGCGAGCCGATGCTGGCACCGGCCATCCGCGAACAGGGTCTGGCCTGCCAGGATTGGTTGCGCGCGCAGCTGGCGGAGCCGTTCGATGGCGATACGGTAGTGGTCACACACTTCGCGCCCAGCCTTTCAAGCGCCGATCCGCGCTACGGCCTTACGCCCGGCACGGCGGGTTTTTGCAACGCGCTCGATAAGCTGTTGCCGCAAGCACGGCTGTGGCTGCACGGCCATCTGCATGCCGCGAGCGACTACGTGCGTCATGGCTGCCGGGTGGTCGCGAATCCGCTGGGTTATGCGCGCAAGAACGAACAAGTCGCCTTCGACCCGAAGCGGTTGATCTCCCTGACCCAGCAGGGTTGAGCCGACTGTCGGCAAAACCGCTGGCTACACTGGCTCATCACTTAGAACAAGGAGACCGGTATGAAGATCCTGTTGGCCGTCGATGGCAGCGCCTACACCAAGAAAATGCTGGCCTATCTGGTAGAGCACGATGAGCTTTTCGGCAGCGCGTCGCAATACACCGTCTTCACCGCGCAGCCACCGCTGCCGCCACGCGCCAAGGCGGCTGTGGGCGCCGCCGCCGTGGCGAGCTACCAGGCCGAAGAGGCCGAGAAAATCCTGGCGCCGGTCTGCAAGTTTCTGATGCAAAGCGGCATCGACGCGAAGAGCGCATGGAAGGTCGGGCACGCCGGCGAAACCATCGCCAAGTTTGCGTCTTCAGGCAAATTCGATGTGCTGGTGATGGGCTCGCACGGCCACAGCGCGCTCGGCAACCTGGTGATGGGCTCGGTGACCACCCAGGTGTTGGCGCACAGCACCGTGCCGGTACTGCTGGTGCGCTGATCGGGCGCGCCGCTTCAGCGTGATTTGAGGCCGTCGAAACAGGTGGACAAAACCAGTTCGACGATCTCGTCGTGGCTGTGCTGGCCACCGGCCTTCAGAAACTCGAGCACCGGGTCGCAGGCGCGGGCGTA
>JAQGMQ010000650.1 GCA_028292305.1 Rhodoferax sp. | reverse complement strand
CGTTTGCGGTGCCAGGCCTGTAGTTTCGACAGGTCCTGCTTGAGCTGGATCGCCTGTTCGCCGGTAAAGTCGACATAACCGTCGAGCCACCAATAGGCCAGATCGGGCCCGTTGTTGTAGCCGAGCTTGATGGCGCTGCAGGCCTGCAGCAGAGCGGCTGTCAGCAACAGGCCGATAATCCGGCCGAAGTTTCCAAACATCGTTTTCCGGCGGAACCGGGAGAGAGGCAGCGTCATGTCAGCAGTGGATGTGGTCATCATGGCCGCGGGCAAGGGCACCCGCATGAAAAGCAAATTGCCCAAAGTGTTACACCGTTTGGCCGGCCGCGCGTTACTGGGCCACGTGGTTGACACCGCCGCCGGGTTGAAACCGCGCCAGGTGGTGGTGATCACCGGCCACGGTGCGGCCGAGGTGGAGCCGGCGCTGACGCAGATGGTCGGCGACGCAGCGGCCTTCAAGCTCGACTTCGCGCGCCAGGAGCCGCAGCTCGGCACCGGCCACGCGGTGCAGCAGGCGCTGCCCGCGCTGGCCGACGACGGCACCGTGGTGGTGCTGTCGGGCGACGTGCCGCTGACGCAGCTCGACACGCTGCAGGCGCTGATCAAATCTTCAGGTGGTGACAAGCTGGCGCTCCTGACGCTGGCATTGCCCGACCCCACCGGTTACGGCCGCATCGTGCGCGGCGCCGACGACGCGGTGCAGGCCATCGTCGAACACAAGGACGCGACCGAAGCCCAGCGCGCCATCGGCGAGATCTACAGCGGCATCATGGCCGTGCCGGCGAAGCTGTTGCGCAACTGGCTCGGCCGCGTGGACAACAAGAACGCCCAGGGTGAGTATTACCTGACCGACATCGTCAAGCTGGCCGTGGCCGACGGCGTGCGCGTGGTCGGCCACAAGATCACCGACGAGGTGCAGGTGGCCGGCGTCAACAGCCCCGTGCAGTTGGCCGAACTCGAGCGCGCCTACCAGCGCCGCCAGGCCCACCGGCTGATGGAGCAGGGCGTGCGGCTGGCCGACCCGGCCCGCTTCGACCTGCGCGGCACGCTGCAGTGCGGGCAGGACGTGGCCATCGACGTCAACTGCGTCTTCGAAGGCACGGTGAGCCTGGGCGAGGGCGTGAAGATCGGCGCCAACTGCGTGATCGCCAACGCCAGCATCGCCGCCGGCGCGGTGATCCACCCATTCACCCACATCGACGGTGAAAAGGCCGGCGTGACGGTGGGCGCGGGCGCGCTGATCGGCCCGTTCGCGCGGCTGCGGCCCGGTGCGCGGCTGGGGGCCGAGGTGCACATCGGCAACTTCGTGGAGGTCAAGAATTCCACGCTGGCCGACGGCGCCAAGGCCAACCACCTGGCCTACCTGGGCGACGCCACGGTGGGTGAACGCGTCAACTACGGCGCGGGCAGCATCACTGCCAACTACGACGGCGCCAACAAGCACCGCACCGTGATCGAGGCCGACGTGCACATCGGCAGCAACTGCGTGCTGGTGGCGCCGATCACCATCGGCGCCGGCGGCACCGTGGGCGGCGGCTCGACGTTGACCAAGAGCACGGCACCCGGCGCGCTGAGCATCGGCCGTGCGCGCCAGGCCAGCATTCCGAACTGGAGCCGGCCCAAGAAGGCGGCCAAGTAAACGCGAGGAGGCGAACGTGAGTGCCCAGTCGTCCTCCTCCCCCGCGTTGGACCCGCTGACCGCGCTGCAGGCCCGCCTGCAGCAGGCCGAAGCCGAGCTGGCCGCTGCGCGCGCCGAGCTCACGGTGACGCGCGACGAACTCGAACACTTCATGCACAAGGTGTCGCACGACCTGCGGGCGCCGCTCAGGCACATCACCTCCTACGGCACGATGTTGCGTGAAATGCTGGCCGAAGGCGAAGACCCGTCGGCCTGCCTCGACACCATGGACCAGTCGGCACGCCACATGGGCAAGATGATCGACGCGCTGCTGGCGTTGTCGCGCCTGGCCAAGACCGAGCTGCAGCCGGTGCCACTGCCACTGGCCGAGATCGTTGCCGAAGCCGTGCGCGGCGTGCAGGCCCAGGCGGGCAGCCGCCACATCGAATGGCATGTGGCCGCCGACTGGCCCGAGCTGTGGGCCGATGCGGGCCTGATGCGCCAGGTCTGGGGCCACCTGCTGGCCAACGCGGTGAAGTTCACGCGCAAACGGCCCGAGGCGCGCATCGACGTGGGCTGGCAACCCGGCCCGGATGGCCAGAGCGGCCCCACCTTCTTCGTGCAGGACAACGGGGTGGGTTTCAACCCGGCCTACAAACACGAGCTGTTCGGTTTGTTCCAGCGGCTGCACAGCACCTCGGAATACGAAGGCACGGGCTTGGGCCTGGCGCTGGCGCGGCAGATCGTGCAGCGCCATGGCGGGCAGATCGACGCCGAAGCCGGCCTGGACCAAGGCTGCCGGGTCAGCTTCAGCCTGCCGCCCGCGGCTTGAGATTCAAGCTCGGCGTGCCAGCGGCGAGGTCGTCAGCAAGACGATGCCACCGACCACCACCGCGCCGCCCAGCACCTGCAGCGGGCTGAGCCGCTGGCCCAGGATCAACCAGCCGAACAGCAGCGTGGCGATGGGCTCGCTGTTCATCACCGCGGCGTTGCGTGCCATATCGAGCCGCGGCAGCGTGATGAACATCACCGAGAAAGCCGAGCCATAGAGCAGCACCAGCAACACCAGGCCGGTCCAGCCCGGCGTGTCGCGCGGCCAGGCCATGCCGCCGGGCACCACGCCGCTCCAGCCGGCCAGCAGCATGGTGGAGAACACGATGCCCATCGTCAGCAGGCTGCGCACCGAGCCGCGCAGCGCCTTGAGCTTGTGGTCGGTGATCCACAGCGCCACCGCGAAGGCCAGCGCCGCGCCGGCTGCGAAGGCGATGCCCTGGCCCCACTGCGGCCCGCTGGCTGCGGACGACGCGAGGCGGGCCGGCACGTCCAGCGCCAGCACCAGGCCCACCAGGATCACCCCCATCAACGCGGCGGCGCGTGGCGTGGGCCGGGGCCCGCCCAGTGCCCAGGTCAGTACCGCGAGGATCACCGGCAGCGTGTTGCTGACCAGCAGCGCCAGCGCCACCGGGATACGCGCCACGGCCGAATACAGGCACAGGCTCTGGGTGGCGATGAGCAATCCCACGGCCAGCTGCCACGGCCACGCCCCGCGCGGCAGGCGCAAGGCCTCGCGCTGCCACAACACCACACCGAGCAGCGCCAGCATCGTCAGGCCCGAGCGGCAGACGATGGCCACCAGCAGGCCGGTGCCATGGTCGAAAGCCATCCGCGCCGAGATGTGGTTGCCCGCAAACGCGCAGCCCAGCAGGGCGATCAACAGGACGGCGATATGGCGGGGAAACAGGGCGTGGCTGGTCGGCATCGAGAAGCGTTGGGCAGGGGAAGAAGGTAAATAACACGAAGCGCACCGGTCGAAAACCGGGCCTTGGCTGTGACGGGATGCAACAGTCGTTGCGGCGGCGATTATGGCCAGCAGGCCGTGGCCCTGCAGGTGATCCGACCGATGGCCCGGCTGCCACGGGGCCTTGTGGTCGCAGGGTGATAATGCCCGGCAAGATGTGCAAGCTTCCATTTTTTAGGACCGGTATGAAGAAAACCCTGTGGCGTGTTTCGGCGTTGGCGTTGTTGGCCGCGGGGGGGCTGGCGCATGCCCAGTCGACCCCTGCAACCCCCTCGGCTTCCTCGACTCCCTCGACCCCTGCGAAAAAAGAACTGGTCGCCAAGATGGTGCAGCTGCAGCAGCCCGCCAGCGAAAACCTG
>JAQGMQ010000646.1 GCA_028292305.1 Rhodoferax sp. | reverse complement strand
CCGGCAGCGCCATGCGCTGCATAAGACTCTCCCGCACGCGGGAGAGGGAGCAATACCGACGGTAGCCAGCGCAGCGAAGCGTCCGGTACCCGGACCCCGGACCCCGGCCCCCACCCCACCCCCCTCTAAATGCGCCGAGGAGCGGAGGGTTTGGCGGATCAGGGCTGGCGTTGTTTGAGCCGCAGGCGAGTTTAGCCAGACCCCGCCAAACTGAGCACCGCAGGTTCCCGCAGCGAAGCGCAGGGCGCAGTTAGTGGGGGCGGCCTCGATGGGGCCCGTTTCTTGTGCGCACAAGAAAGGGGCCTCGCCCGCCGGTGCGACTACCGGCCAGCGGCGTCAACACACGGTGACAAATCACCCGGCCATAACACCCGAACCAGTCCCTTCATCAAATTCACCACGCACCCAGCACAACCCCCGCCTGCAGCGCCTCCAAAGCCTCATCAAAATCGTAGTTGTCCAACGCACTCGTCATCGCCAAGAAGTGACCCGGTAACGCCGCTTTCAGCAGGGTGGCATGCGCCAGACAAACGTCATTGGCCTGCGGATCGTTGTCCGCCATCAACTTTGCGAGTTCGGCGCACACCGCCTTGAACCGGGCCGGGTCGATCTCTTCCGGTGTGACCGATGCGGAAACCTCGGCCGGCAACTGCGCGCACACGGCTGCGGCCAGCGGCTGCAGCAGCGCCTCGGTGACCGCCAGCAAGACGTCGATTTCCGCCCTCGGCAGGCCGCTCCGAATCGCCGCCTCGACCAGGCCCGCCTGCTGGTGCAGCGCGGTGGCGCCAATGCTCCCGGCGAGGCCGCGCAGGGTGTGGGCCAGGCGCTCGGCGCGCCCAGGCTCGGCGTGCAGCGCCTCGGCAATACGGGCGGTGGCGTCGGCCTGGCCCTGCGCGAATTTGGCCAGCATGGATCGGTACAAAGCCTCCTTGCCCAGCATCTGGCGCAGGCCGCGCGCAGCGTCCAGGCCAGCGATGGGCTGCAGCGGCGGCAACGGCGCCAGGAGCGGCGCCGCATGCGTTTCCAGGCCCGCGGGCAGTGCCGTGGTGGCCGCGGCGACCTGCCCATTCACGACCGACGGCGGCACCACCCACTTCAGCAAGGCGCGCCAGAGGTCGCGCGGTTCGATGGGCTTGGTGACGACATCGACCATGCCGGCGGCGCGGCAGGTTTCGATGTCCTGCACCATGGCGTTGGCGGTCATGGCCACGATGGGCAGCGTGGCCAACTGGGGCATCGCGCGCATGAGACGTGTTGCCTCCACGCCGCCAAGCACCGGCATCTGCATGTCCATCAGCACGATGTCATAACGCGTCTGCTGCACCATGTCGACGGCGATCTGGCCGTTGGCGGCCACGTCGATGCCGAAGCCGAAGCCGTCGAGCAAACCCAGCGCGACCTCCTGGTTGATCTCGTTGTCTTCCACCAGCAGGATGCGCGCGCCCCGGAGCGTCGCCAGCGCGGCCATGCCGCCGTCGGCGACGAAGGCGGTGGTCTGGTCGGACGGCACCATGGCCTCGTCGGCGCCGTCCTGGTGCCGCATCACGGCGTCGAACAAGGTGGACGCGTTGACCGGTTTGGCCAGCACGTCGGTGATGCCTTCTGCCAGGGCCTGCCGGATCACGTCGTCGCGGCCGTGCGCGGTCACCATCACCTGGCGCGGCTGCTGCGCCAGCGGCAGGGCGCGGATCGCGCGCGCGGTTTCCAGGCCGTCCATCTGCGGCATCTGCCAGTCCAGAAACACCCATTCGAACTGGCTGCCCGCGTCTTCGGCGGCACACACCGCCTGCACCGCCGCCCTACCCGAGTCGACGGCCTCGACCGCGAAGTGCATGCCGCCGAGGATGTCGCCAAGCAGCAGCCGCGCGGTCTCGTGGTCGTCGACCACCAGCGCCCGGGTGCCGCGCAGGTGCCGGGTCGGCACCAGGCTGCGGGGCGACCGGCCCCGGCCCAGGCGTGCGGTGAACCAGAAGTCGGAGCCGCGGCCGGGCTCGGACTCCACGCCGACCTCACCGCCCATCAACCCGGCCAGGCTCTTGGCAATGGCGAGGCCCAGGCCGGTCCCGCCGTATTTGCGGGTGGTGGAAGCGTCGGCCTGGGCGAAACTGCGAAACAGCCGGCCGAGTTGTTCCTGGTTCAAGCCGATGCCGCTGTCGCGCACGCCGAAGCGCAGCAGGACCTCGTCGTTGCCGGATTCGAGCTGCCGCACATGGACGGTGATCTCACCGGTGTCGGTGAACTTCACGGCGTTGCTGGCGTAGTTGATGAGGATCTGCGAGAGCCGCAATGGGTCGCCGACCAGCGCCCACGGCACATCGGGCGCCGCATCCATCAGCAGCTCGAGTCCCTTCGCGTTGACTTTGTCCTGGATGAAGGTGACCACGTTGTCGAGCACCGCCGCCAGGTCGAACTCGACCCGCTCCACGCTGAGCTTGCCGGCTTCGATCTTGCTGAAGTCGAGAATGTCGTTGATCAGTCCCAGCAGATGCCGGCCCGACTGTTCGATCTTCTGCACGTAGTTGCGCTGGCGCGGCTCCAGCGGGGTCTGCAGCGCCAGGTAGGCCATGCCGATGATGGCGTTCATCGGCGTGCGGATCTCGTGGCTCATGTTGGCCAGGAAGTCGGATTTGGCCTGGCTGGCACCGTCTGCCGCGTGTTTGGCCTGCTGCAATTCTGCCGTCATCCGAAGCAGGTTGTCGCGCATCACCGCCAGCCGCGCCATCACGCTGTGGGCGTTGCCGCCATGGTCGCCGTCTTTTGTCTCCAGGTGTTGACCCAGGTCGCCGTCCGAGATGCACCGGATCGTCACCTGCACATCGTCGATCGAGCCGCCCATGGTGTTCTCCAATCGCGCAACGAAGGTGTTGAAACTGGCCGACACGGCGTTGAATTCAACTGTCTGGCTGGCCGGTAGCCGCAGCGACAGATCGGCATCGGCCGTGGCGAAGTGTTCGAGCGCGTCGCGCACGGCAAACAGCGGCTTGAGCACCACCAGCCGCAGCAGCAGGTACAGCGAAAAGGTGATCGCCACGTTCAAGGCAAGAATCAGCACGACCAGGTGCACCAGGTCGCGCAGCAGGCTTTCCACGATGTGGGCATCGGTGGCCTGAATCACCAGCTCGCCCAGGGCCTCCGTCTTGCCGTCTTCGGTGATCTCCAGCTTGAAGCGACGCGAGATCACGCGTCCGATCGGCTTGCGCACACCCGGACGCAGCGCGCGGTACACCACGACCGCGTTGACGCCATTCACCTCGATCGCCACCAGGCCCTCGGCGTCCATCTCGGCGTCCACGATCTTGCGGACCTGATCGCCGTCATACCGCCACAGCGCACCGGGCAGGCTGCGCTGCAGGCGGCTACCGATGTTGTCCAGTTGGCGATCCAGCTGGGCCTTTTTCTGGCGCTGGTTGTCGACGTAGTTGAACGAGCCGAAGCAGCCCAGCACCACCGAGACGATCACCACCAGCAAGACGATAAATCGCTTCTGGATGGATTTCATGGCGTTGATGCGAAGGTTCCATCGCCAGGGCGCTCAAGGAAAGGGGGGCTCGACACCATATTTCTTGAACAGGGCCTTGAAGGCTTCCGCCGCATGCAGGGTGTCCATCTCGGCGTCCCACAGGTTCCTCAGCGCCGCGCCGCGGGCGGTGTCCGCAAAAGCCAGAAACAAGCCCAGCCGCAGCCCCACCGTGACCTCGTATTTCGACAGGTCGGTGCCGGCGCCCTGCACGGCATCGTCCAGCAGCAGCCTGGGGTGAATCAGGAAGTCGATGCGGCCCGCGTCGAGCATCTGAATCCCGCTGGCGAAGCTGTCCACCTCGGTCAGCTTGATGGGCACGTTGATGTAGCGGTCGAGATTGAAATTGCGCATCCAGCCAACCCGCTTGTCGCGCAACGACTCGACGCTCTTGAAGGGTGCCGGGGCGTCTTTCTTGAACAGCACCATTTCGCGGCTCATGTGAAAAGGCCACTTCGGGTACAGCGGGAAATCGTATTGCCGCTCGTGGGAGCCAATCCAGGCGTCGGCCCGTTTTTCCTTCACCATTTGCACGGTGCGCGCATAAGGGAAGATTCGGAATTTCGCCTGCACGCCCTGCCTGTCGAAAATCATCCGGATGACGTCGATGAACAGGCCGGACACATCCTTGTTGACGAACCGCGGCCATTGGTCGGTAACGATGTCGATGTCGGCCGGCCGCTCCTGGCCCAGCGCGGGCCCGAGCAACCAGGCACCGGTGGAGGCCAACACAGCGCGTCGCATGGGCAGCGAAGTGGCTGGTTTCTGGTGGCAAATGCGCATGACGATCTCCCGCAAACAATCACATTATTTTTATGAATCGTGAACAGAAGTCGTTTATGGCACTAATGCATGCATTTTACTAGGGGGTTGAATCTATACCGCTCTAAACCAGGTCAAAAAAAGGCCCCCAACCCTTGCGGGTGGGGGCCTTTGTTGGCCGAAGGTAGGGAGCGCGCCCTACTCCGTCGGCATCAGGATTTGGAAGAACCACTCTGTACGTTGCCAGAAGCGGTGTCACCACCGGCCTTGCTAGCGCTATTGCTCCCGCTCTTGTCCGCCGACGA
>JAQGMQ010000344.1 GCA_028292305.1 Rhodoferax sp. | reverse complement strand
GACGTTGTTCTCGATCACGATGCCTTCGACTTCAGCCAGGCGTTGGTTGTCGCTGTAGTACCAGCGCTGCACTTCAGACGGCTTCTCGTAGCTCGAAGCCAGCTCTTCCACATGCGCCTTGATCTGCTCGGGCTTGGCCTGCAGGTTGTTGGCCCGCACCAGCTCCGCGACCACCAGGCCCAGGCGTACGCGGCGCTCGGCTTGTGGGCGAACCACTTCTTCGGGGATCGGCGCGTTTTCGGCATCCTTGATGCCGCGCGACTTCAGATCGGCACGGGCCGATTCGATCATGCGGGTGATCTCGGACTGCACGCTGGCGTTGGGCAGGTCGAGTTCGGCGTTGGCGATCAACGCGTCCATCACGGCTTGCTTGTTGCGCGACTGCAGGCGAAACTTGACTTCGCGCTCGAGGTTCTTCTTGATGTCGGCGCGCAGGCCTTCGACGCTGGCGTCGGCGATGCCGAGCGACTTGGCCAGGGCTTCGTTGACTTCAGGCAGATGGGCGGCTTCGATCTTCTTCACGGTGACCATGAAGTCGGCTTGCTTGCCGGCCACGTCCTTGCCGTGGTAATCGGCCGGGAACGACAGCGGGAAGGTGCGGCTTTCGCCGGACTTCATGCCACGCACGGCGTCTTCGAATTCCTTCAGCATCTGGCCTTCACCGACCAGGAACTGGAAGTCTTCAGCCTTGCCGCCGGAGAAGGTTTCGCCGTCGATCTTGCCTTCGAAATCAACCGTCACGCGGTCGCCGTCCACGGCAGCCGCGTCTTGCGCGCGCTGGGCGAAGGTACGGCGCTGCTTGCGCAGGATCTCGATGGTCTTGTCGATGGCACTGTCGGTGACTTCGGCCGTCAGCTTCTCGACTTCAGCGGCCGTCAGGTCGCCGAGCTTGACTTCGGGAAACACTTCGAACACGGCGTCGAAAGCCAGCTGGCCTTCCGGCGCTTCTTCCTTTTCGCTGATGCGCGGCTGGCCGGCGACACGCAGCTTGGCTTCGTTGGCGGCGGTGGCAAAAGCCTCGCCGACCTTGTCGTTCATCACTTCGTAGTGGACCGAATAGCCATAACGCTGGGCCACGACGTTCATCGGCACCTTGCCGGGACGGAAGCCGTCCATCTTGACCGTGCGCGCCATCTTCTTGAGGCGGGAATTCACCTCGTTCTGGATCACGTCGACCGGCAGCGACAGCGTGATCTTGCGTTCCAGCTTTTCCAGGGTTTCAACAGTAACGGCCATTTTGGTCTCTTAAAAAAAAGTGTGGTGCGCGGGGGGGGACTCGAACCCCCACACCATTGCTGGCGTCAGGACCTAAACCTGGTGCGTCTACCAATTTCGCCACCCGCGCTCGTTCCAAACAAAACGAACGGCCAATGGATACCGGAAATTCCTGGGGAATATCGCAGCACCCGACCGTTCGCGTGAAATCGGTGAACCCGGCATTTTAGCCTGCCGGAAACCCTGTTTCCAGACGCTACCCGGGAAATCGCTGCCGGGCGGCTTTACAAGCTCAGTGTTGCGGTGCCGGCCGGGTTTCTGCCCAGCCCTCGTCCCGTGGCTCACGCTTGACGCGGAACCAGGCCGCGTACATGGCCGGCAGCGCCAGCAACGTCAGCACGGTGGCTACCACCAGCCCGCCCATGATCGCCACCGCCATCGGCCCCCAGAACCCCGAGCGCGACAACGGGATCATCGCCAGCACGGCGGCCGCAGCCGTCAGCACGATGGGCCGCAGCCGGCCCACGGCGGCATCGACGATGGCGTCCCAGGTGGGCACGCCGCGCGCGCGTTCCTGCTCGATCTGGTCGATCAGGATCACCGAGTTGCGCTGGATCATCCCCATCAGCGCGATCACCCCCAGCAGCGCCACGAAGCCGAACGGGCGGCCCAGCAGCAGCAGCGCACCGGCCACGCCGGCGATGCCCAGCGGCCCGGTGAGGAACACCAGCATCGCCCGGCTGAAGCTGTGCAGTTGCAGCATCAACAGCGTGAAGGTGAGGAACAGCATGATCGGCACACCGGCCGCGATGGACGACGAGCCCTTGCTGCTTTCCTCGACCGCGCCGGCCACGTCGATGCGGTAGCCGCCCATGCCCTGCTCGGCCCATTTGGCTTCGAGCTGCTTCAACTTGGGCAGCAGCTCGTTGGTCACCGTGGCGCCCTGCAGGCCTTCGGTGATGTCGCTTTGCACGGTGATGGCGTAGTCGCGGTTTTCGCGCCACATCACACCGGGCTCCCAGTCGAAAGTCGGCTTGGCGATCTGCGTCAGCGGAATCGATTTGCCGCTTGCCGTGGGCAGGTAGGCGTTGGCGATGTCGGTGATGGCGCTGCGCTCGTCCAGCGGCTGGCGCAGCACGATGTCGATGAGCTTGTCGCCCTCGCGGAACTGGCCGACCGTGCTGCCCAGCAGGATGGTCTTCGCCGCCTGGGCTATGGCCTGGCTGTTCACGCCGAGGGCGCGCGCCTTCGACTGGTCGACCTCGAGCCGCATCACTTTCACGGCCTCGTTCCAGTTGTCGTTGACGCCGCGGGTGTTGGCGTTTTCGCGCATCACCGCTTTGACCTCGTTGGCGCGGTCGCGCAGCACCGCCGGGTCGAAGCCGACCACGCGGAACTGCACCGGATACGGCACCGGCGGGCCGTTGGGCAACAGCTTGACGCGGCCACGCACCTCGGGGAACTCCTCGGCCAGCAAGGTCGGCAACTTCACCCGCATGATTTCGCGTTGGTGCAGGTCCTTGGTCAGCACGATGAACTGCGTCACGTTGGTCTGCGGGAACACCTGGTCGAGCGGCAAATAGAAACGCGGCACACCCGAGCCGACCCAAGCGGTGACCGTGGCCACACTCGGCTCGCGCATGAGCCGGGCTTCCACCCTTTTGGCCACCGCTTCATTGGCCGCGAACGACGTGCCTTCCGGGAACCAGATGTCGACCATGATCTCGGGCCGGCTCGAGTCGGGGAAGAACTGCTGCTCGACCTTGCCCATGCCGACGATGCCCAGCGCGAAGGTGGCCAGCGTCAGCATGATGGTGATCCAGCGGTGCAGCACGCACCAGTTCACCAGCCGGCGAAAGCTGTTGTAGAACGGCGTGTTGAAGCTCTCGTGGTGTTCGGCGTGGGCACCCTCGGCCGCGGCCACCACATGGTGCGGCGGCTTCAGCAGCAGCGTGCCGAGATACGGCACGAAATACACCGATACGAACCCGCTCAGCAACAGTGCCAGCACCGTTACCGCG
>JAQGMQ010000627.1 GCA_028292305.1 Rhodoferax sp. | reverse complement strand
GTGCTGCTGTTGCCGTTGCTGGTGTTGACGAGGTCGCCGATCGAGATGTTGACTGCTCCGAGCTTGCCGGAGATCGGCGCCGAGATGGTTGCGAAGCCGAGTTGGACATTGTCGGCATCGATCGTGGCCTTGTCGGCGTCGACAGTGGCCGCCGCCGCCTTCTGCGCCGCGACAGCCTGATCGTAGGTCTGCTGCGTGCCAGCCTGCTTGGCCACCAGGTCCTTGGCGCGCTGCAGATCAGATTGTGAACTGGCAAGAAGCGCCTGGTCCTTGGCGAGCGTCGCCTGGTCCTTGGCAAGCTGTGCCTTCAGCGCGCGATCGTCGAGCGAAAACAGGAGATCGCCGGCCTTGACCATCTGGCCGTCCTTGACCGAGATCGCGACGACCTGGCTGGACACCCGCGGATTGATGCTGACAACGGCTGGGGACGAAATGAAACCGATGGCATAGCGCCGGATCGGGAAGTCTGCGGTGGAAGCGGTAGCTGAGACGATCGAGGTCGAACGGGCGCCGTTCGCGGCCGCGACTGGAGCGGCCGGGGTTGCAGGGGCCGCCGCCTGCTGTGGTTGCAGCTGCTTTGGCAGCATCTGCTGCAGGCTGCTCATTGTCGTCGGTGAATAATACAGAACGCCTGCTGCCACGCAGGCGACCGCAATCACCCCAAGCACTACTTTTCCACGCATCGTAAAAAGGCCCTCTCCGTCCGACACGCCGTTCTCCGGTGGTCAACCATAGCAATAATCACAACGTTCTGCCGCGATTTGGCCTGATAGATAGCGCAAGCCGAAGGCGAAAAAGGGCCAAAACCGGGCATTACGAAGATTTAATGTGCGGTGCACAATAGCTGCACAATTTCTGTGCATGAGGCCGCGATTGCTGACCGAGGGCGTGCTTTGACCGAGAACGAAGCCGCCCTCTGACAAAATAGCATTTTGAAACAAGAAGATAAAGCCAGATCTGATCCTGCGGACCCTACCGGACCAGACGAAGATCTAGCGCAGCATGGGCCACAGCGTCGCCGCCAACAGCACGCCCATGGCGATGTTGAACCATTTCAGCCGCACCGGGTCCGACAGAAACCCGCGCAATGCCGTGCCGAATCCCGCCCAGGTCGAGACGCTCGGCAGGTTGACGATGGCGAACGCAATCGAGATCAGCAGCACCGACAGGAACGGCCGGTCCGGGTTGGTGTAGACAGCCATGGCGGTGATCGCCATCACCCACGCCTTGGGATTGACCCACTGGAACGCGGCCGCATCGATGAAGCGCATTGGCTGCGGCCTGGCCTCGCCTTTGCCGCCGAGCGAACGCGACATGGCGATCTTCCAGGCGAGATAGAGCAAGTACGCGCCGCCAGCGATCTTGAGCCCGGTATGCAGCACCGGGAACGCCGTCAGCACGGCGCCAAGCCCGAAGCCGACGGCCAGCAGCAGCACGAAGAAGCCGATGCCAATGCCCAGCATGTGCGGGATCGTCCTGACAAAGCCGAAATTCACACCGGAAGCCAAAAGCATGAAATTGTTCGGCCCCGGCGTGATCGATGTCACGAAGGCATAAACCAGCAGGGCAAGGAACGCATCAAGGGACATCAGGAGATTACAAGGTCAGCATTGCTGACTTATATAAGGCAAGGCACGCAGCGCAACACCGATCCGTTAGTCCAGCCTAAATTGCTGTCGCGATTTCATGATTTCATTATGACTTCTACCGAATGACTTCTACCGACGAGAAACCGAGTGCTATCACCTGGGATGAGGCCGCGTCGCCAACCGTTTGCTGGAAACAGGCCTCGTTTCCTGCTGGTTGCGCACACGCCGCAATCCCCTTCGTCTCGCGGTGTTCTCCGGAAGTCTTACACCGTAGGCGAGACCCAGGACGGCAAGAACTCGAATGAATATCCAGCCAAGGTCGATCTGTCCGTGTTCCAGGCCAAGCCTGGCGGATTCGGGAAATGCATGGTGATTGCCATGAAAACTCTCGCCGAACGTGACAAGTCCGAAACGCGGCAGATTGTAGCCCTGGACGGCAACGCCATCGACGCACCATCCCTGCTCCCCGCCCCGGTGCGCGAAATGCCCGATCAGCCAATGTCCGGTAAGGGACACGGAAACACGCACCGCGATGCCCCACACCACCCAGCTCCAGCCACCCAGAACCAGGAAAAGAATGGCCAATGGCAGTTGCTGCAGCATCCATGTGCGCTCCAGGAACTTGTAGAACCGGTCATTCCTGATCGACGGCTCGATGACGAAGACGGGCGGATTGCGCAACGCAACCGCGCAATGCATCTGCCAGAAAGCGTCGGTGAAGAAGGGTCGGCGGTGGGCATGCAAGTCATGGCAGGTCGCCTGGCGCTGCGCCCAGTCACGGATATCGTGCGCATGGATCATCCCGAATGGGCCAGCCATGCCGACGAGCACACCGAGATAGACCAGCGCATGCTCGATCCAGATATGGACCTTGAACGACCGATGGATGAGCAGGCGGTGCATGCCGACCGAATGTCCGGCGCAGATCGTCACCGCCGTTATCACGACGAACAGTGCAAAGGCGCTCCAGCTGAATGTGATCGGCCCCAGCACGAGAGCTGCGATGGTCATCGAACCGACCCAGATCGACTTTGCCGGCATCCAGACCACGTCGCCATCCTCGGCGTCACTGTCCGGCTGCGATATCATTCTGCCCGTGGAGATCGTTTTCATCAGTAGCCCTCCCTGCGTGAACATTTCCGAACCACGGCCTTGCCTTCGGGGGCGTCGACCGTTATTTAGGCAATAAGCTAATCATCTACTATTCAAATTTAGGCATTTAGGCAATAGTCTAAATGATTGTCGCAAAACAGGTCGTGGCGCATTATCCGCGCCTCACGTCACGAGGTAGCAGGCAGTGGTCGAAGACGCGGATCAGATACCGGATGGTGAAACATCCGCTGGCGCCAGTGGCGCCATACAGCGCGTGTTCGAGGCGCTGTCGTCAGCACCCCGCCGCAAGATCCTCGCCTATCTCGCGCATTCGTCCCTGACGGCGGGCGAGATCGCGGCGCGTTTCGACATGTCGAAACCGTCGATCTCGCAGCATTTGAACATTCTGGAAACGGCGGGGCTCATCGCCAGGGAGCGGCAGGGACAATTCATCCACTACTCGCTGGTCGAGAACAATCTGGTGAACACCCTGAACGGCTTCGTTCAGGATGTTTGCCCGGTAGCGCGCCCGATCAAGCGGGAGAGCAAGGAATTGGCGAGCGGCAAAGCCGACGCCAAGCCCCCAAAATCCGGCAACTGATATTCGCAGGCGTTCGACCGGATGAATTCGGGCGGTCAGTCTCGACGACGGCGATACTTCAGCGCCCAAAGAAACCAGCTGAAGATGATGATGAATCCGGCGTGAAAGAAGATTCCATCCCAGAATCTGGTTGGATTGTCGGCATAGGCGACCCATTCAGCGCTTCTTCCGACTAGAACCGTCATCGTCACCCAGGCATGGGCAAGCACCCAAATCGAGAATGCGATCAAGGCGTACATAATCACATGTATCGCCAGTTCTTGTCGCGGGGTCATGCACCACCAATTCTCAAATCGTCTTTCGGACCGCCTTGCCCTAACGTGAGTGCAGAATCTGAACGTCTTATGAATGCCTACATGCCCTGCGGGCCACGGTTCATCGCCGCCACGCCGGTGCGGCAGATCTCGACCAGCCCGAGCGGCTTCATGATGGCGATGAACTGGTCGAGCTTGGAACCCTTGCCGGTGATCTCGAAGATGAAGTGCTCGGTGTTGGCGTCGATGACGCTGGCGCGGAAGGC
>JAQGMQ010000342.1 GCA_028292305.1 Rhodoferax sp. | reverse complement strand
AGAGCCTGATGCCCGTCGACGTGATCGACCTGCCCGTGGGCAAACAACGCTACGGCCTGCTGCTCGATGCGCAGGGCGGCATCCTCGACGACCTGATGTTCTTCAACCGCGGCACGGACCTCTTCGTGATCGTCAATGGCGCCTGCAAGGTGGCCGACATCGACCACATCGAACAACACATCGGCGACCGCTGCGAAGTCATCCCCATGCCCGAGATGGCGCTGCTGGCGCTGCAGGGTCCACAGGCGGTGACCGCCCTGTCGCGCCTCGCACCCGACGTGGCCCGACTGGTGTTCATGACCGGTGGCGCGTTCAGGGTCGGCCACGCGGACTGCTTCATCACCCGCAGCGGCTACACCGGCGAAGACGGCTTCGAAATCTCGGTGCCCGCCGAACAGGCCCAGGCGCTGGCGCGGCTGCTGCTGGCGCAACCCGAAGTCAAGCCGATCGGCCTGGGCGCACGCAATTCGCTGCGGCTGGAGGCCGGGCTGTGCCTGTACGGCAACGACATCGACACCAGCACCACGCCGGTGGAAGCCGGGCTCAACTGGGCCATGCAGAAGGTGCGGCGTGCCGGTGGCGCGCGGGCCGGCGGCTTTCCGGGTGCCGAAAGGATCCTGTCGCAACTGGCCGGCACGCCAGGCAGCCTGACCCGCAAACGGGTCGGCCTGGTGGCGCTGGAACGCATCCCCGTGCGCGACCACACGGCCCTGCAGGACCTTGCCGGCCAGGCCATCGGCGAAGTCACGAGCGGCCTGCTCGGCCCCAGCATCGACAAGCCCGTCGCCATGGGTTATGTGGCGCCGGCGCACGCGGCCATCGGCACACGGGTCAACGCCATCGTGCGTGGCAAGCCGGTGCCGATGGAAGTCTGCGCGATGCCGTTTGTGCCCAACCGGTATTTCCGCGGCTGAGCCCTGGCCGCCGTGCGCCTTCCTGCAGAATTGAACCTCGCCCCCTCACTTTTTTTGGAGAAATCACATGCCCATCCAGTACACCGAAGACCATGAATGGCTCAACGTCGAAGGTGGCATCGCCACCGTCGGCATCACCCACCACGCGCAGGACGCGCTGGGTGACGTGGTGTTCGTCGACCTGCCCGAAGTAGGCGCCACGCTCGAGCAGAAAGCCGTCGCCGGCGTGGTCGAGTCGGTGAAGGCCGCGGCCGACGTCTATATGCCCGTCTCGGGCGAGATCACGGAAGTCAACGAAGCCCTGCGCGCCGACCCGGCCCTGGCCAACAGCGACCCGCTGGGCACCGGCTGGTTCTTCAAGGTGAAGCTGTCGGATGCCTCGCAGCTCGACGCGCTGCTGGACGAAACCGCCTATACCAAGTTTGCCGAAGCGGCTGAATAAACTTTTGACCCCGGAGTCCCCCGCCATGCTGATGCCCGCCGCCAAGCCCCTGGACGCGTTGGAAAACGCCGCCGAATTCATCGCCCGCCACATCGGCATCGACGAGGCCGACGAGGCGCGCATGCTGGCGGTGGTGGCGTCGCCTTCGCGGCGTGCGCTGATCGACGGCATCGTGCCGCGCTCGATCGCGCGGCAGAACCCGATGCAGTTGCCGCCCCCGGTGACCGAGGCCGCCGCGCTGGCCGAGCTGAGCGCCATCGCCGCCAAGAACATGGTCTGCAAAAGCTTCATCGGCCAGGGCTATTACGGCACCCACACGCCCGGTGTGATCCAGCGCAACATCCTGGAGAACCCCGCCTGGTACACCGCCTACACGCCCTACCAGGCCGAGATTTCGCAGGGCCGCATGGAGGCGCTGGTGAACTTCCAGACCATGGTCTGCGACCTGACCGGCATGCCGATCGCCAACGCGTCGATGCTCGACGAGGCCACCGCCGCGGCCGAGGCCATGACCCTGGCCAAGCGCAGCGTGAAGAGCAAGAGCAACGTCTTCATCGTGGCCGGCGACTGCCATCCGCAGACCGTCGAAGTGATCCGCACCCGGGCCAAGCCGCTGGGTATCGAAGTCAAGGTCAGCAGCGTCAGCGCCACCCTGCCTTTCCTGATGGCCAGCGGCGACTTTTTCGGCGTGCTGGCGCAGTACCCGGCCACGACCGGCATGGTGCACGACCTGCGCCCGCTGGTGGGCCATGCCCACGTCAACAACGCCGCGTTCTGCGTGGCGGCCGATCTGCTGGCGCTGACGCTGCTGGTGCCACCCGGCGAATGGGACGCCGACATCGTGCTCGGCAGCACCCAGCGCTTCGGCGTGCCGATGGGCAACGGCGGGCCGCACGCCGCCTACCTGGCCTGCCGCGACGAATTCAAACGCTCGCTGCCCGGTCGCCTCGTGGGCGTGAGCGTCGACGTGCACGGCCAGCCCACCTACCGGCTGGCGCTGCAGACCCGCGAACAGCACATCCGCCGCGAGAAGGCCACCTCGAACATCTGCACGGCGCAGGTGCTACCGGCGGTGCTGGCCAGCATGTACGCCGTCTACCACGGGCCGCAGGGCCTGAAGCGCATCGCCGAGCGCGTGGCGACGTTCACCGCGATCCTGACCACCGGCCTGCAGCAGATGGGTTATGCCATCACCAACAGCCAGGCCTTCGATTCGATCACGGTGAAGACCGGCGACGCGACGGCGCTGATCGTCGGCCGTGCGCGCCAGTCGTGCGCCAACCTGCGCAGCCGGCTGAAGAACCACGTGGGCATCTCGCTGGACGAAACCACCACGCGCGAAGACATCGAGATGTTGTGGTCGTTCTTCGTGAAGCCCGGCGAACCCATGCCGCGGCTGCGCGATTTCGAAAAGGGCATGGAGCCGCTGATCCCCGAGGAACTGCGCCGCACCAGCGCCTTCATGACGCACCCGGTGTTCAACACGCACCACAGCGAAACCGGCATGCTGCGCTACATCCGAAAGCTCAGCGACAAGGACCTGGCGCTGGACCGCAGCATGATCCCGCTGGGCAGCTGCACCATGAAGCTCAACGCCACCAGCGAGATGCTGCCCATCACCTGGCCCGAGTTCGCCAACATCCACCCGTTCGCGCCGCCCGAGCAACTGAAGGGTTATGCCGAGCTGGATGCGCAACTGCGCGCCTGGCTGTGCCAGGCCACGGGTTATGCCGGCATCAGCCTGCAGCCCAACGCCGGTTCGCAAGGCGAATACGCCGGCCTGTTGGCCATCAAGGGTTACCTGGACGCGAACGGCCAGGGCCACCGCAACATCTGCCTGATCCCGTCGTCGGCCCACGGCACCAACCCGGCCAGCGCGCAGATGGCGGGCATGACCGTGGTGGTCACCGCCTGCGACGCCCAGGGCAACGTCGACATGGCCGACCTGCAGGCCAAGTGCGAAAAACACAGCGACAACCTGGCCGCGGTGATGATCACCTACCCCAGCACCCACGGCGTGTTCGAGCTGCAGGTCAAGGAACTCTGCGCCATGGTGCACCGGCACGGCGGGCGCGTGTATGTGGACGGCGCCAACATGAACGCACTGGTCGGCGTGGCCGCGCCCGGTGAGTTCGGCGGCGACGTGAGCCACCTGAACCTGCACAAGACGTTCTGCATCCCGCACGGCGGCGGCGGCCCCGGCGTCGGCCCTGTCTGCGTGGTGGCCGACCTCGTGCCCTACCTGCCCGGCCATGCCACTTCGGGCCACAACAGCGCGGTGGGCGCCGTGTCCGCGGCGCCGCTGGGCAACGCCTCGGTGCTGCCGATCAGCTGGATGTATTGCCGCATGATGGGCGCCGAGGGCCTGCAGGCCGCGACCGAGGTGGCCATCCTCAGCGCCAACTACATCAGTGCGCGCCTGAAGGACCACTACCCCACGCTGTACGCCAGCGAAAACGGCCACGTCGCCCACGAGTGCATTCTGGATTTGCGGCCACTGAAGGACACCAGCGGCGTCACCGCCGAAGACGTGGCCAAGCGCCTGATGGACTACGGCTTCCATGCGCCCACGCTGAGCTTTCCGGTGCCCGGAACCTTGATGGTCGAGCCCACCGAAAGCGAAACGCTGGACGAGCTGGACCGCTTCATCGATGCCATGGTCGCCATCCGCAACGAGATCCGCCAGATCGAAACCGGCACCTGGCCGCAGGACGACAACCCGCTGAAACACGCGCCGCACACGGCCGCCAGCCTGCTGGGCGCGGAGTGGACGCGGCCGTATGCGCGCGAGCTGGGTGCGTTCCCACTGGCCAGCCTGAAGCAGATGAAGTATTGGCCACCGGTGGGCCGGGTGGACAACGTGTACGGCGACCGCAATCTGTTCTGCAGCTGCGTGCCGATCGACGCTTACGCCTGAGGCGAACCGCCCGCGCAGCCTGATGCGCTGTCGGGCTTGAGGGTGCGCCAGCCCGGGGCGCATCACCCCTTTTGAACGGCCACCCGAGGCCCGCTCATACGCCTGCAGCCCGCCGCACGGCGCGGTGTAGAGGCGGGCGCTCCGCCACCAGATACCCATTCCCAAACGTCGGGATGTTGCCCACGCACGTCCGCGTGGTGCATATGCACGCGCGGGCCCATCGCCGCGCCTTTCCGCCTCGATTAAAATCAAAAGAATGCAATTCACCGTGAATTGCTTATCGCATACACCATAAAAATGATTGTCGGAATCGACCTGGGTACCACCAACAGCCTCGTTGCCATCTGGCGCGAAGGCGCCTCGGTGTTGATTCCGAACGCACTGGGCGACAGCCTCACACCCTCCTGCGTCAGCCTGGACGATGACGGCAGCGTGCTTGTCGGGCAGGCCGCGAAGGAGCGGCTGCAGACCCATCCGCACCTGAGCGCCGCGGTATTCAAGCGCTACATGGGCAGCAACAAGACCCTGTGGCTGGGCAAGCGCGAGTTCCGCATGGAAGAACTCTCGGCGCTGATCCTCAAATCCCTGAAAGCCGACGCCGAGGCCTGGCTGGGCGTGCCGGTGACCGAGGCCGTCATCACCGTGCCGGCCTATTTCTCGGATGCGCAGCGCAAGGCCACACGTGCCGCCGGCCAACTGGCCGGGCTGCGGGTGTCCAGCCTGCTCAACGAGCCGACCGCGGCCGCACTGGCCTACGGCATGCTCGACCGGGGTGCCGACACGCGGTTCCTGGTGTTCGATCTCGGCGGTGGCACCTTCGATGTGTCGATCCTGGAAATGTTCGAAGGCGTGATGGAAGTGCGAGCCACCGCCGGCGACAACCTGCTCGGCGGCGAAGATTTCGTCGACAGCCTCGTCGACCTGTTCTTTGCCCGCAACGCCCTGCCCCAGGGCCTGCGCAACGACCGCATCTTCATGCAGCGCCTGCGCGCCAGCACCGAGGCCGCCAAACGGCAGCTGGGCACGTCGCGCACGGCCACGGTGACGGCCGTGCATGCCGGCAACACGCACACGCTGGACATCGACGAACCGCTGCTGGAGCAAGCCTGCGCGCCGCTGCTCAAACGCCTGCGCCAACCGGTGGAACGGGCCCTGCGCGACGCCAGCCTGCGGGCCGGCCAGCTGGACCGCATCGTGCTGGCCGGCGGCGCCACCCGCATGGCCAGCGTGCGCCGGCTGGTCACGACGATGTTCGGCCGCTTTCCGTCAGCCACCCTGAACCCCGATGAAGTGGTGGCCCTGGGCGCCGCCGTGCAGGCCGGCCTGAAGGCGCAAGACGCGGCGCTGAAGGAGGTCGTGATGACCGACGTGGCGCCGTATTCGCTCGGCCTGGCCGTGACGCGCAAGCTCGGGCCGATGACGGCCACGCACGGGCATTTCGACCCCGTCATCGAACGCAACAGCGTTGTGCCGGTCAGCCGCTGCAAGACCTATGTGCCAACCGCCGACGGCCAGCCGTCGATCGACCTGCAGATCTACCAGGGCGAGGCGCGCATGGTGCAGGACAACATCTTCCTCGGCAGCCTGCAGGTGCCGCTGCCCGCCGGGCCGGGCGGGGACGGCAGCGTGGAAGTGCGCTTCACCTACGACGTCAACGGCCTGCTGCAGG
>JAQGMQ010000575.1 GCA_028292305.1 Rhodoferax sp. | reverse complement strand
GGCGGCCTTGCGTTCGTCTTCGGTGGCAGCGGGGTTGCTGGCATCGCTGTCGCGCCGGCGCTGGTCCATCTCGGCCACCAGCACGTCCATCGGCCGCTGGCTGATGGTCATGGCGTCGATCTGCTGCTGTACCGCGGGTGGCAGCGCGGCGGCGCGGGGGTGCAGCTGGCGCGCGAGATAGGTGTCCGGCCCTTGGACTTCGGCCTGCGCCACGGCGCCCGGGTTGGCGCCCCAGCTCAGGCGGTTGGCCAGGGCATAGGCCTGGGCCGGCGGCATGGCGCTTGTCTTCCAGGGCGCAGGCGGGCCATTGGCGGCGCAGCCCGCAAGCAACAGGGCGGCCAGTCCCGCGGCACAGGCGGTCCGGCAGCGCGCGGAAACCGGCGGCGTGGGAATGGCTGAACGCTGTGGCATGGCAACGACCTTCGGGAGTTGATCCCGTGCAACGGCCGTGGCCGCCTGTGGGATGACGGTCTTTACCTTGCGTGCATGTGAAGCAACGCGACCGTTGTCGGCCCATTCTGCGCCACAGCGGCCTGATGGGCCTTACCCGACAGCGGCCCATGGTCAGCCGCGTCAGAGCCCAAAAATGCGTTGGAATGCATATTGGCAGGTCGCCTGCAGTTGCTCTGGCGAAATCCTTCGGTCTTGGGGGATGCGTGTTGCTTCGCGCATCGGATCGCTGACTTTGGAAAATGTCGCTGAACACTCCCTGAGAACGGTATCACCTGCCGCCTGAAGGGCGGGCTTGACGACGGCTTCCCAGCTTTCCTTGAACTCGGGCAACGCGTTGCCGAAGAGTTGGATGGTGTCGTAGATGTACAGCAAATCCTGGGCGTGTTTGGCTGGCTTCCGATCCTTCTTGATGAGCAGCTTTTGCACCATGAAGCACAGCGGGTTGGCCACCTGCAGGTCCATGGGCGAGGGCACAGGTATGCCGTTGTGCGGCCCTACCGTGATCACCCAGGGGTCGACCAGGAGGATGTCCAGGTGCCGAATTTTTTGCGCCGAAATACCCGCCTTGGCCAGCGTGGCGTCGGGCTTCCCATTGCGTTTGGTACCGCTACCGGCGAGGGGCGTCAGGAACTCGGCGTAGAAGCCGCCACTCGCCTCGCCCAGGCTGTAATGCGCGACGGGTGGCTTGTGTTCGCCGGTCAGGGTTTCGTGGAATCCCTGTGCGGTGAGTGCGGCCTTGATGTCGCCATCGATGGGCGCCTTGTTGGTGAATGCCAGGTCGGTGTCGCGTGTGAAGACCGGCTGGTGTTCGAGCTTGTTGGCTTTGGGGTGCAGCGTGTGCAGGCGGTGGCCCCAGCCGCCAATGAAGACCAGCTGCCCTCGCCAAGGGCCCAGCGCTTGGGCCAGCTTGGCGAAAGCGGCCAGGTCGTTCATTCAATGCCCGTCGCCGACCAGCGGAAGCAGGATTTTTTGGTAGATGTGGTCGGCCTGCTCGGCGCCGCGAGACGGGTGGTCCGACACGTCCAGCCAAACCTGGATCACATCGGCGAGCACCAGCCCATCGCGGTGCACCGCCCCTCGAAACATCGACTGCGGCGAGAGGGCTTGTCGCACGATGAGATCAGGGGGCCCATCAGGAGCCGCCATCAGCATGTCCCACCCGCCTTTTGCTCTGCCAGGGCGCGGCAGCCTTGGCACATAGACATGCGGCGGCACACCGCTGACGTGGCCCAACTGCAAGGCGTCGGCGGCCGCGAACAGCCCCAGGCAGGCCTCCCCGGGGTGGGCATTCAGCAGTTCACGAATCTGCGCTGGCACCGCGGCACGGATCAGGAAACGCATCGGCATCTCCAGAGGGCGGCGCATGGCTGCCGCGCGCCAGCGGCGAAACAGTTCCTCCCGGCGTACCAGCGCAAGATGCTCGGAAGACGTGTCCAGAAAGCCATCCTTGCGCAGTTGCTGCAAGAACCGCGACGCGCTCATGGTGGAAACCTGGGCGGCCGCCGCCAGGTCCGCACCGCTGTGGTACCGGTCCCTTGGCGCATTGAGCAGGCCTAAAGGCAGATCGGGTGCCAGCAGGATCTTCAGCATCCACTGGTTGAGGTCCGAGAACAGGTTGCCCGCCTGAACCGGCGCGGAGGTGCCACGCCGCGCGCGCGCGCGTGCGCGCGGCGTGGCCTGGTGCTCGTCAAGACCCATGCCTTGGAAGTAGCTCAGTCCATTGCCCGAAATGACACCCACGGCGAAGTCGGGCACGTATTGCTTGGCAAACGTCTGCACATGGGCCAGGAGGGAAGGGGCTGCGTGGTCCACGTAGACCACGGCCAGGGGCTGTGTGTTGCCGCCCTGGGCCGCATGGCTTCGAGCCTGCAGAATCGCCTGAGAAAGCAGTGGGATCACGCGATCGGCGCGGCCCTCGGCAAGGGATTTGATTTCGACGGCATAACGCTGAGCCCCGCGTCGGATCGCCAGGCCATGGCGACCAGCCTGCCCCGCGCGCACCGGCTGAATCTTCCAGCCTTTCGCCGCCATGTGCTGGGCCACTAGATGTTCCGCGTCGGTCCCGCGGTTTCTGGACG
>JAQGMQ010000572.1 GCA_028292305.1 Rhodoferax sp. | reverse complement strand
TCATGTTGGCCAGGAACTCCGACTTGACGCGGGTCGCTTCCTCGGCTGCTTCCTTGGCATGCAGCATCACGGCCTGGGCGCGTTTTTGTTCGGTGATGTCCTTGATCGAAGTCACCAGGCGTTCCCCGTCGTCGCTCTCGGCCAGGAAGCAATACACCTCCGCGTCGACGCTGCTGCCATCGGCGCGTTGGTGCCGGGTTTCCACCACGCGGTTCTGGCCGGACGTGCGCAGCTCGCCGATCAGCGCCGCAAACGCGTCCTGCGAAAACTCGGGCGCGAAATCCTCCATGCGCCGGCCGATGCATTCGACCGGCGTCGTGCCGAGGTGCCGCGCCGCCGCCTTGTTGGCATACAGCACGACGCTGGTTTGCGGGTCATGCCACAGCATCGGGCCGGTGTTGTCGACCACGCGCCGGGCAAACAGCAGCTGCTTGTCGGCGCGCTTGCGTTCGGTGATGTCTTCCAGCGTGAACTGCAGCAGGTCCTTGCCACCGAAATTGAACATCATCAGATGCACCAGCGCGTCCCAGCAGGCACCGTCGGGCCGCTGCAGGATCCACTCGAACACGTGCATGCCCGAGGGCGACAAGGCCCCCAACACCTAGGCCACGGCCTCGCCCGATGGCACACCTTCGGCCTGCACGGGCGGCGACAGATCCAGCGGGTTTTTGCCGAGCAGGTCGCCCAGCAGGGTGTAGCCGCACAACTGGATCGCGGCCGCGTTGGCGTCGATGTAGCCGGCGGCCGGGTCCATCACCATCATCGCGCGCTTCGACTGGTGGAACAGCATCGTGCCGTAGGCCTCGCTCTCCACCAGTTTCTCTTGCGCCCGGGTCTGCGCGGTCACGTCCTGAAAGTAGCCGCCCCAGGCCACATCGCCCGCGGCGTCGGGCGGCGTGGCGCTGGCGCCGAACACCACCCAGCGTGTTTCCGAATCGATCAACAGGCGCACCCGCGTTTCCGAAGGCGGCACCGCCTCGCCGTGGCGCAAGGCGGCCTCCATGCCGGCCAGCAGGTGGTCGATCGTGACCTTGTCGTCGGGGTGCACGTGCCGCCAAGCCTCGGCGGCGTCGGCCATCAGAGCCGCCGCCGTCACGCCCAACACCTGTTCGACCCGCTGGTTGACGAAGACGAAGCGCTGGCGGCCTTGGGCATCGGAAGTCTTGAGGTAGGCGGCCAACGGCAAGGCATCGGTCACCTGGGTCCATCGCGCGTCGGCCGGCCCCGGGTCGGACGGGTCGGACGGGGCGGCGAGGGCGGCGGGGTCGTGTCGCACTGCCGTGATCCGCGCCTGCTGCGCGAGCAGGCGGCCCAGCACGGAGGCCATGGTTTCAAGCCAACACTGCTGGTCGTCGGTGAAGACCGAACCGACACAGCTCAACACGCCGACCACCTCGCCGTGGTGGCGCGTGGGCAGCAGCAGCACGCAGGCCGCTGCGGCTGAATCGGCAGCGGGCGCGTCGAAACGCAGCGTCTTGTCCTGGGCCACACACTGACCGGCCCAGTCGGTGTGCGGCGGCGCGGTCCCGCGCTGGGCCAGACGGCGCAAGGGCCCGGCTTGGTACACCGCGCTGCCGGTCAGTTTCAGCAGGGCTGGCAAACCTTCCAGAAACTCGGCGGCCAGCGTCTCCCCTTCGGCCAGGGCGGGATGAGGGCGCGCACCCGATACCGCCGGCCGTTTTGACGGCGGACCGGGCTCGGCAATCGGAGGGTTGGTCACGGGCATCGGGATGAACGTCGATTTGCGGCAGGCCAGCCAACAATCGACTCGGCCCACAAACTTCATTTGATCAGAAATCAGTAATAATTTCTAACATTTTTAGCAAATAAAGACATCCACGCGGCCGGGTTGCCGCCATCTTTCATCCCTGGCCTAACGGGGCAGCGCCTCGACCTCTTTCGTCCACCGCTCGAGCAAACGCTTGCGTTCCACCGCCTTGCCGTATTTTTCGAAGTCGTACTTGATCAGCTTCACGCCCACCATCGACGGAATGCGCGCATCGACCTTGGCCAGCTTGTTGGCCGGCGTCTGCAAGCTGCCCGCCGCGCCGCCGATGGCCTGCCCGGCCGGGCTCATCAGGAAGTCGTAGTACTTCTGCGCATTGGCCTGGTTGCGCGCGCCTTTGACCAGCGCGATGCCGCCGATCTCATAGCCCGTGCCTTCGCAGGGCGCGGCGGCTTTCACCGGGAATTTGTCGAAGCGCCACTTGTCGAAGCCGAAGATGAAGCTCACGCCGATGGACACCTCGCCCTTGGCCACGTCTGGCGCCTGGGCTTGGCCGCTGCGGGTGTAGGCGATGGTGTTTTTGTGCAGCTGCTTCAGGTAGGCGAAGGCCTGGTCCTCACCCATCAGCTGCACCAGGCTGGCCACGATGGTGTAGCCCGTGCCGCTGGTGGCGGGGTGCGACATTTCGATCTCGCCCTTGTATTCGGGCTTGACCAGGTCGGCCCAGCACTTGGGCTCGGGCAGCTTCTTTTTCTTCAGCAATTCGGTGTTCCAGCCGAAGCCCATGGCGCTGGTGTAGAAGCCGCCCACCAGGTTCTGCGACATCGCGTACTGGCGCACGCTCCAGTCGGCCAGGTCGTTGATGTAGGCCGGCCGGTAGGCTTCCAGCAGGCCCTGTTCGGCGATCTGCAGGAACGGGTCGCCGGTGCCGCCCCACCAGATGTCGGTCTTGGGGTTGGCCGCCTCGGCCCGCAGTTGCGCGGCGATCTCGCCCGTGCCCTTGTGCGCCTGGTTCACCTTGATGCCGGTGGCGCGGGTGAACGCCAGCGCCGCGGCTTCGCACCACGACGCATCGGTGCTGCACAGCGCGTTGACCGTGCCGCTACTCTGCCCGAACGCGCCGGCGGAAGCCATGAGCAGCGTGGCCGCCAGGGCGAGGCTTTTCAGCGGGAGTACGGTGGCGAAGCGTGGCTGGCGTGCGTGGCGTGCGTGGTGTGGGGGCAGCATGGAGACTCCTGTTCAATGGTCGAGACCTGAGCGGAATACGCGGTGCCACAGCATAAAGCCACGCCCGGCTGAGCCGCCTTTTGCCTTGCTTGGCCTGGCTTGCTGCTCAGCCTGGAGGGGAAGCTTTCGTAGCGAGCGGGGCCAAGGTCGTATCGAAGACCGGAGCCGTACACCCTGTACGCTGAGCACCGGAGATGCGAGAGGGGCCCGCGCAGTAGATAGAAAGACGCGCGCCCTCTCAGAATTTTTCGTGCGGGGCCAGGTAGCGCCACTGCCCGAGCGGCAGGTTGCCCAGCATCACGTTGCCCACGCGCACCCGCTTCAGCCCCACCACTTTCAACCCGACCAGTTCACACATGCGGCGGATCTGGCGCTTCTTGCCTTCGGTCAGCACGAAGCGCAGCTGCTCCGGGTTCTGCCACGTCACCTTGGCCGGCTTGAGCGCCTGGCCGTCCAGGCTCAGGCCGTGGCGCAGCCTGGCCAGCATGGCCGGCGGAAACACCTGTTGCACGTTGGTCGTGATCCGGTCGTCGTCGTCCATGCGCACCAGTTGGCCGGTGGGCGCGGGCTGGCCCAGGCCGTGGTAGGTCACCCGCACCAGGTATTCCTTTTCCATCTGCGAGTCTTCGCCGATCAGCTGGCGCGCGATGCGGCCGTCCTGGGTCATCACCAGCAGACCGATGGAGTCGATGTCGAGCCGGCCACACGGCGCCAGGCCGCGCAGCTGGCTGGCGTGGAAGAAGAACCGCGCGTTGTCCTCGGCCCAGCGGTTGGCCGCGGTGAACAGCGTCACCGCCGGCTCGTGGCCGTCTTCGGCCTGCGCGCTCACGTAGCCCATGGGTTTGTTGATGAGGATGGTGACCTGGTTGGCCTGCTGGCCCTTGGCGGCCTTGTCGATCTGGATGCGGTCGGCCGGCGTGACCTTCACGCCCATCACGGCCACCTCGCCATTCACCTTGACCCAGCCGTTGCCGATCCACTCGTCGGCCTCGCGGCGCGAACACATGTTGAGTTCGGCCATGCGTTTGTTCAGACGCACCGGCCCGTCGCTGGACGAGGCCGGCGGCGCGGCGCGGCGGAAAGGCTGGGCCGCGGCAGGCGGCGCAGCTGCGGCTGCGGCGTCGGTCGGGCGGGTGGGGCTGGAATCGGCGGGCCGGGTGGTCAGCACGCGGCGGGCCGGGCCGTTGGAAGAGGGAGGTACGGGCATGGCCGATTATCGAACAGGCCGGCCGAATGGTCGGCACGCGGCAAATGGGAGGTGGCCGGCGGCGGCTGACATTCCCCTTGCCGCCTGGTGCCTAATCGGCGGTTATGCAAGCCCACACCATCGCGTCGCGCCGCCAGATCATCACCGTCTTCCTGCTGTTGCTGGCCGTGACCGGCGGCCTGATCCGCTGGCTCGCGCCCCAGCCTTCGCTGGCGCGCGACATGGGCTCGCTGCTGCTGGTGCTGTGGCTGCCCATCATCGGCAACATCATTGCCTGGCTGGTGGCACGGGCGGCCAAACCCAAGGTCGCGGCGCCCGGCTTCGCGGCCGACGCCGCCTTCGTGCCCTCGGCGCGCATCGCACTGACGCTGATGGCGGCGGCCGTGCCGTCCGAGAGCCGGCCAGTGCCCGCCGGGCTGTTCCCCTGCATGGTGGTGGTGGGCACGGACGCGTTCAGTGCGCGGCTGTCGGTGCCGGCCGATGGCGTGCCGGTGCCCGAGGTGGCGCAGGTGCTGGAGGTGGAGTTTTTGCGGCCAGAGGTGGCTTTGCCCAGGCTTCCGGCGGATACGACGTTCACCTTGCTCGCCGGGCGCACGCTGCTGGGGCAGGGGCGGGTGTTGGCGATGGGGTCGTAAGGCGCGCCGCCAGCGCCGCTGCCCCCACCCCGGCCCGCCCGGAAGGGAAGCGAGAAAACCTTCGCCCGCCGCCTCCCCGGTGTGGCTCCTTCCCCTTCCGGGGGAAGGCTGGGATGGGGGCGCGGCGTATCAGATCGCCCCAGCGCGGCCCGCGGGCACCGCCCGTAACGTCACCTTACCTTTCTCCCCCATTTACTAGGGTAAACCTCATAAAGCAAACGTTTGCGCAAACGTTTGCTTTTGATAACATCGCGGCCGCAATTCACCAGAACGACGCCATTTCCCCAAGGAGACATCCATGCCCATCACCCGTTTCACCCGCCGTGCCATTGCGCGCGCCATCCCCGGTGCCATCGCCCTGAGCCTGCTGGCCGCCTTCGCCGCCCCGTCCTTCGCCCAGGAAAAGCCGAAGGTGGCCCTGGTCATGAAGTCGCTCGCCAACGAGTTCTTCCGCACCATGGAAGACGGTGCCAAGGCGCACCAGAAGGCCCATGCGGCCGAATACACGCTGGTGGCCAACGGCATCAAGGACGAGACCGACACCGCCGCCCAGATCAAGATGGTCGAGCAGATGGTGGCGCAGAAGATCAATGCGCTGGTCATCGCCCCGGCCGATTCCAAGGCCCTGGTGCCGGTGATCAAGGCCGCCATCGACAAAGGCATCCTGGTGGTCAACATCGACAACCAGCTCGACGCCGCGGCGCTGAAGGAAAAGGGCATCCTGGTGCCCTTCGTCGGCCCCGACAACCGCGCCGGCGCCAAGCTGGTGGGCGACGCGCTGGCCAAGGAGCTGAAGGCTGGCGACAAGGTCGGCATCATCGAAGGCGTGTCGACCACCTTCAATGCGCAGCAGCGCACGCTGGGCTACCAGGACGCGATGAAGGCCGGCGGCATGACCGTGGTCGGCGTGCAGTCGGGCCAGTGGGAAATCGACAAGGGCAACACCGTCGCCGCCGGCATGATGCGCGAGCACCCGGACCTGAAGGCGCTCCTGGCCGGCAACGACAGCATGGCGCTGGGTGCGGTGGCCGCCGTCAAGGCCGCGGGCAAGACCGGCAAGGTGCTGGTCATCGGCTACGACAACATCAACGCCGTGAAGCCGATGCTGGCCGACGGCCGCATGCTCGCCACCGCCGACCAGTTCGCGGCCAAGCAGGCGGTGTTCGGCATCGAGACCGCGCTGAAGGCGATCGCCGACAAGAAGGCGCAGTCGGCCATGCCGGCGGAAGTCAAGACCGACGTGGTGCTGGTCACCAAGTCATCCAAGTATGACATCCCGGAACGGCGCAGGCCACT
>JAQGMQ010000564.1 GCA_028292305.1 Rhodoferax sp. | reverse complement strand
GCACACGGTCACCAAGACCGGACTTGACGAATGGGAGCAGGTGCTGCGCGTCAACCTCACGGGCGCGTTCCTGGGCATCAAGGCACTGGCGCCACTGATGCGCGCGGGTGCCTCCATCGTCAATGTGTCGTCGACGGTCGGCATGACGGGTTATTACTCCGCGGCCTATTCGACCAGCAAGTGGGCGCTGCGCGGCTTGACCAAGAGCGCCGCCATGGAGCTCGCGCCGAGCGGCATCCGCGTCAACTGCGTCTGCCCGGGTGTCGTCGACACCGAAATGATCCGCAGCAATGCCCGGCTCTTCGAGGCGCTCCAGGGCATCACGCCGATGGGCCACATGGCCGCACCGGCGCAGATCGCCGAGGTGATCTTCTTCCTGCTGGGCCCGCAAGCCTCGTATGTGACGGGCGCGGACATCGCGGTGGACGGCGGTGTGACCGGCGGCGGCATCTTCTGGCCGGTAGGCCGCGCGGTCGGCGCCGTGGGTACGGCAGAAGGGGCGTAAAGGGTTGCAGGCTGGCGAGATGGGTGGAGCGACGAACTTTATAAAAGGAGACAGACATGCGTAGTTTGAAAAGCTTTTTCAAAAGGGCGACGGGCTTCGGCCTGGTGGCCGGTGCGGTGATCGGCGCCATGGCCATGGCGATGGCACCCGCTGCGTTCGCGCAACAGCCGATCAAGATCGGCGCGCTCAACCCCTACAGCGGCCCGCTGGCGCTGTACGGCACCGAGGTCACGCGCGGCTACGAGCTGGCGGTCGACAGGCTCAACGCCGCCGGCGGTGTGCTGGGCCGCAAGATCGAGCTGGTGCGCGGCGACGTGACCAATGCCCAGCAGGGCATCACCACCGTCGAGCAGCTGGTCAACAAGGACAAGGTCGACATGTTCGTCGGCACCTACATCAGCGGCATCTCGCTCACCGCCAGCGACGCCGCCATGCGCTACAACAAGCTCTATTGGGAGACCAACGCGGTGGCCCAGGTGCTGACCGACCGCGGCCTGCCCAACTTCATCCGCAGCGGCCCCGACGGCAGCGCCTTCGCCAACACCTCGGCGGCCACGGTGCGTGACCTGATCGCGCCGGCGCTGAAGAAGGACGTGAAGGACCTGAAGGTCTGGATCGAACACGAAGAGTCGATCTACGGCACCTCCATCGCCCAGGGCCAGAAGCGCATCCTCGAAGCGCTCGGGGTCAAGGTGGTCGGTGTCGGCGCGCATTCGGCGGCTTCCATCGACCTGAACGACGCCGTGCTGCGCGCCAAGAAGGCCGACCCCGACGTGCTGTTGCAGACCGGCTATGTGCCCGACGGCAACCTGCTGCTGCGCACCATGCGCGACCAGGGCTTCAAGCCGCCAGCCGTGCTGTTCGTGGGCACCGGCGACACGCCCGAGACCCTGCAGGCCCTCGGCCCCTACATGGAAGGCGTGCTGGTCACCGGCTACCCGCGCAACGACATCACCGAGACCTTCGGGCCGGGCAACACGGCCTACCTGGCGGCCTACCGCGCCAAGTACAAAAGCGACCCGGTGGCACCGCAGGGCATGAATGCGTATTCGGGCTTCCTCATCCTGGCCGAGGCGCTCAAGGCCGCCGGCAGCCTGGACATGGAAAAGGTGCAGGCCGTGGCGGCCAAGATGGACAAGCCGGAGAACACCTACCCATCGGGCTACGGCGTGAAGTTCGACAAGAACTACCAGAACGTGCGGGCCCTGTTCACCACCTCGCAATGGCAGGGCGGCAAGATGGTGACGGTGTTCCCCAAGCCCGCCGTGCTGCCGGGCGTGGCGCTCAAGCCGCTGGCCCGTCCCTGAAGTTCGTGCGCGACGCCACCTCGGTGAACATGCCATGGCCGACCTGATCCTTCACCACTTCGCGGCGTCGCCGTTCTCGGAAAAGCTGCGCCTGGTGCTGGGCTACAAGCAACTGGCGTGGAAGTCGGTGCTGGTGCCCAACATCCTGCCCAAGCCGGACGTGGTGGCGCTCACCGGCGGCTACCGGCGCACGCCCTTCCTGCAGGTCGGTGCCGACATCTACTGCGACACGGCGCTGGTCTGCGACGTTCTCGAAGCCCTGCAGCCCACGCCCAGCCTGTACCCGACGGCCGTGGCCGGCGAGGGTTTGATGCGCAGCCTGGCGCAGTGGGCCGACACCAGCCTGTTCTGGGCGGCCGTGGCCTACAACCGCGGCGCCGCCGCCGAGCTGCCGGCCGCCGTCTTCGAAGACCGCAAGGCCATGGGCTTCGACGTCGACTGGGTGCGCCCGGCCGACGCCACGCCGGCCTACCTGGCCTATCTGACGCGGCTGGCCGACATGCTGGGCCACCAGCCGTATCTGCTGGGCGCCACGTCAACCATTGCGGACTTCTGCGCCTACCACGCGTTGTGGATCGCACATGTGCGGGGCCCGGCGCCGCTGCCCCTGCCGCTGCGCTCCCCGGTGCTGGCCGACTGGCTGCAGCGCATGGGCGCCATCGGCCACGGCCGCGCCACGGCCTGTGACCCGTCGCAAGCCATGGCCATCGCCGGCGACAGCCAGCCCGCGGCCATCGGCCAGAACCTGCTGCCCGATGGCGACTGGTACGACACCCACGGCATCCTGCGCGGCAGCCGCGTGGCGATCGCCGCCGAGAGCTTCGGGCGCGAGCCCACGGCCGGCGAGCTGATCGCCGCCACCCGCACGCACTACAGCCTGCGCCGTACCGACGCGAGGCTGGGCACGGTGCACGTGCACTTCCCGCGCATCGGCTACGTGCTCAAACCGCTTTAACAGAAAGAGAGCGATGGACCAAATTCCAAACGTGCTGATCTTCGGCCTGCTGCTCGGGGGCATCTACGGCCTGGTGAGCATCGGCCTGAACCTGATCTTCGGGGTGGTGCGCATCGTCAATTTCGCGCAGGGCGAACTGGTGATGTTCGGCATGTACGGCAGCTACTACGCCTATACGCAGTTCGGGCTCAGCCCCTACGTCTCGGTGCTGGTGGTGGCGCCGCTGGTCGGCCTGCTCGGGGTGGCCATTCAGCGCCTGGTGATCCAGCCACTGCACAACGAATCGAACATGCAGATCTTCGCCACCTTCGGCCTGTTGATGATGTTCCAGAACATCATGCTGGCGGTGTCCAAGGGCGAGGCGCTGAGCATCGGCGGGCAGATGGGCGCCAACGTGCTGACGGTCGGCGACATCCGCATCAGCGTGGTGCGCCTGGTGACCCTGGTGGCCACCACGCTGATCACCATCGGGCTGCACCTGTTCCTGCGCCACACCATGACCGGCAAGTCGATCCGCGCGGTCACGCAGGACAAGCGGGCCGCCCGGGTGATGGGCATCAACGTCGAGCGCACCTTCCTGTTCACCTTCGGCGTGGGCGCGGCGCTGGCGGGGCTGGCGGGGGCGCTGCTCACGCCGATCTACTCGATCACGCCGGCGGTGGGCGGCAACTTCATCCTGGCCGCGTTCGCCGTGGTGGTGCTGGGCGGGCTGGGCAGCGTGTGGGGGGCCTACATCGGCGGCCTGATCGTCGGGGTGGTGGAGGCCTTCGCCGGCTACTACATCGACCCGGCGCTGAAGAACGCGGTGTGGTTCATTATTTTCCTGGTCGTGCTGATCGTCCGACCCTCGGGCCTGATGGGCCAGGTCGGCGCTGAAGAGGTGGGCTTCCGTGAACAAAATTGACCGACACATCCACCTGGCGCCCGATGCCGCTGATGCCACTGATGCCGCTGGGCCAGCGCAGGCCGCGGGGCCGACCGTGAAGATGACACCCGCGCCGGCGGCCGCATCGCGCACTGCCAACACCGGCATCGAATCCGGCAGTCGCGCGCTGCTCAAGTATCTGGCCGGCATGGCGGCGGCGTTCCTGCCGTTCGTGCTGCTGGTGGACGACGCGCACTGGCTCAACATCATCGCCTTCACCTACCTCATGGGCGGGCTGGCGGCGGCGTGGAACATCATCGGCGGCTTCGGCGGCCAGTTCTCGCTGGGCCATGGTGTGTTCTTCGGCATCGGCGCCTATGTGAGCGCCAGGCTGTACGTGGCCTATGACCTGTCGCCCTGGCTGACGATCATTCCCTGCGCGCTGTTCGCGGCCGGGCTGGCGATGCTGATCTCGTGGCCCACCTTCCGCCTGCGCGGGCCGTTCTTCGCCATCGCCACGCTGGCCTTCAACGAGGTGGCCTTCGTCATCGCCAACCACTTCGAGTCGCTGACCGGTGGGCCGCGCGGCATCATGATCCCGTTCAAGGCCGGCTTCGCCAACATGATCTTCCGCGAGCGCTGGCAATACGCGGTGCTGATGTTCGTGTTCCTGTGCCTGGTGATCGGCATCACCGTGGTGCTGCGCCGCAGCCGGCTCGGCTACTACCTGCTGGCCGTGCGCGAGGACGAAGACGCGGCCCGGGCTTCGGGCATCAACGTGCTGTCGGTCAAGCTGCAGGGCATGGCGCTGAGCGCGGGGCTGACGGCGGTGGGCGGCACCATCTTCGCGATGTACCTGCGCTTCATCGATCCGCCCACCATCTTCAACCTGCAGGAGGTGGGGGTGAAGTTCGCGCTGCTGTCGCTGATCGGCGGCGTGGGCACCGTGGCCGGGCCGCTGCTGGGCGCGGCGCTGATCATTCCGTTCGAGAACTTCCTGCGCGCCGAACTCGCCAACGCCTTGCCGGGCATGAACCTGGCCATCCTGGGCCTGTTGATGGTGCTGGCCGCGCTGTTCATGAAGCGCGGCGTGGTGGGCGCGCTGCGCGATCTGTACCGCTGGTTCCAGTCCAGGAAGGGAGGCCCGAAATGAGTACCGCGATGAGCGTCGAATCACCACCCGTCGACCTGCTGGTCGTGTCTGGCGTGAGCAAGCATTTCCTCGGGCTGCGCGCCGTCGACGACGTGTCGCTGCGGGTGCGCCAGGGCGAGATCGTGAGCCTCATCGGCCCGAACGGCGCCGGCAAGACCACCTTCTTCAACCTGCTGACCGGCCAGCTGGCGCCGACCCTCGGCAACGTGCACCTGCGCGGCGAACGCATCAACGATCTGGCCCCGCACGACCGGGCGCGGCGCGGCATGGGGCGCACCTTTCAGATCGCCAAGCCGCTGATCGCGCTGAACGCCCTCGAGAACGTGATGATCGGCGCCTTCATGCGCCACCGCGCGCTGGGCACCGCCCGCGACAAGGCCATGGCCGTGCTCGAGAAAGTGGGCCTGGCGCACCACGCCCGGGTGCGCGCCGGCGACCTGACGCTGAGCGAGCGGCGCCGGCTG
>JAQGMQ010000561.1 GCA_028292305.1 Rhodoferax sp. | reverse complement strand
GGGGCAAACGGCGGCGGCAGTAACCTTCCGGATTTCGGTAGCGTGGACCGCCTCCCAGATCCTGCCGTCGCGCAACTTGCATTCAAAGTACAGCCGACGCTTGAAAGTTTTGGGCTGATCCGCGCATCGCGAGAAGACCTGCAGGCTCCGCTGCCGCCATCCGTGCACGTGTCCAGCAACCTGGCTGGCGCTGCGCCCACACAGTTCGACGCGCTCTTCTACTGGATGGATTGAGTACCCTCTGACCTGCAAGGCAGCGTCAATACATCAGCCGCTCGGGCTTGATCTCCTGCAGGATCGTCGTCGCTATCTCTTCAATCGATTTTGTCGTGGTACTGAGCCAGCGAATGCCTCCCCTGCGCATCATGGCCTCAGCTTCGCTGACCTCATGGCGGCAATTTTCGATGGACGCGTATTTTGAGTTCGGCCGACGCTCGTTGCGGATCTCGCTGAGCCGGTCGGGGTGGATGCTCAAGCCAAAAATCTTCTTCTGGTGCGGCACCAGCGCCGGCGGCAGCTGGCGGCGGTCGAAGTCTTCCGGAATCAGCGGATAGTTCGAAGCCTTGAGGCCGTACTGCATCGCCAGGTACAGCGAGGTCGGCGTCTTGCCGCTGCGGCTTACGCCCACCAGGATCACATCCGATTGTTCGAGGTCGCGGTTCGACTGCCCGTCGTCGTGCTCCAGTGAGAAGTTGATGGCTTCGATGCGGTCGTTGTAGGCCTTGCTTTTGCTGATGTCGCTAAAGCGGCCCACGCGGTGGTTCGACTTGATGCGCAGCTCTTTTTCTAGCGGGTGCACGAAGGTGCCGAACATGTCGAGCAGCATGCCCTTGCAGCCGTCGGTGATCACCTTGAGGATTTCCACGTCGACCAGTGTGGTGAAGACGATGGGTTTCTGGCCCTCGCGCTCGGCCGTGTGGTTGATCTGCCGCACGGCCTGGTGCGCCTTGTCGGCGGTGTCGATGAACGGCAGCCGCACGTGGCGCGACTTCATCTCGAACTGCGCCAGGATGGCGTTGCCGAAGGTTTCGGCCGTGATGCCGGTGCCGTCGGAGATGAAGAAAACGGTGCGCGTGGGCAGGTTGGGAGCGGTGGGTTCGGACATGGTGAAGTCAATTCTGCAGGATTTGCCGTAAAGTGGGGTCACAAACTGCGTGCGGCATGTCGCCCCGTAACCACGTTGTAACTCCATACACAGCTCTATACAATCGACTTTTGCTGAAATCGCGCGGCCCTCTACAATGCCGCAACGCGTTTTTCGCCAGCCCATTCCTCATTCTCAATGTCCTGCCCCGACCCAGACCAACAACAGCAAAGATGCGCGGCAGGCATCAGCGACGCCCTGGACCGCCACCGGTCCACAGCGCGGCGCGCAGACCCGGTTTTTACTTTTGGAGCCTTCCCATGTCTGCACTATTCAGCCCGACCGCCCTGGTCGTTCCGTTTGAAAACCTGAGAATGACCGACGTCGAGTCGGTTGGCGGCAAGAACGCCAGTCTCGGCGAGATGATCTCCCAGCTGCCCACGGGCGTGCGGGTGCCCACGGGCTTTGCGACCACGGCGCACGCGTTCCGTGCATTCCTGGCGCATGACGGCCTGGCCGACAAGATCAGCGCCCGCCTGGCCAAGCTCGACATCGAGGACGTGCGTGCCCTGGCCGTGGCCGGCAACGAGATCCGCGGCATGGTCGAGGCCCAGCCTTTCCCGGCCGACCTGCAGCAAGCCATCGCCAAGTCGTTTGCCGAGCTGAGTGCGGGCAACCCCGAAGCCTCGTTCGCCGTGCGTTCGTCGGCCACCGCCGAAGACTTGCCCGACGCGTCTTTCGCCGGCCAGCAGGAAACCTTTTTGAACGTGGTCGGCATCGAAGACGTGCTGCACAAGATGAAGGAAGTGTTCGCTTCCCTGTACAACGACCGCGCCATCCGCTACCGCGTGCACAAGGGCTTCGCGCATGACGTGGTGGCGCTCAGCGCCGGCGTGCAGCGCATGGTGCGCTCCGACCTCGGCGCGGAGGGCGTCATGTTCACCATGGACACGGAGTCCGGCTTCGACCAGGTGGTGTTCATCACCTCCAGCTACGGCCTGGGCGAAACGGTGGTGCAGGGCGCGGTCAACCCCGACGAGTTCTACGTGCACAAGCCGATGCTCAAGGCCGGCAAGCGCGCCGTCATCCGCCGCAACCTCGGCTCGAAGATGATCCAGATGGAATTCGCCACGGCCGCCGAGAAGGCCGCCAGCGGCAAGCTGGTGAAGACCACCGACGTGCCGACCGAGCAACGCAACCGTTATTCGCTGACCGATGCCGACGTCGAGCAACTGGCCAAATACGCGCTGGTGATCGAAGAGCATTACGGCCGCGCGATGGACATCGAATGGGGCAAGGACGGCACCGACGGCCTGCTCTACATCCTGCAGGCCCGGCCTGAAACCGTGAAGAGCCAGCAGCATGGCAAGGCCGAGCTGCGCTACAAGCTCAAGGGCAAGAGCAACGTGCTGGCCGAAGGCCGCGCCATCGGCCAGAAGATCGGTACCGGCCCGGTGCGCCTGGTGCACAACATCAGCCAGATGGACGAAGTGCAGGCCGGCGACGTGCTGGTCACCGACATGACCGACCCGAACTGGGAACCGGTGATGAAGCGCGCTTCCGCCATCGTCACCAACCGCGGCGGGCGCACCTGCCACGCGGCCATCATCGCGCGCGAACTCGGCATCCCGGCCGTGGTCGGCTGCGGCGACGCCACCGAGACGCTGAAGACCGGCACGCTCGTGACCGTGAGCTGCTCCGAAGGCGACACCGGCTTCATCTACGACGGCCTGCTGGAAACCGAAGTCACCGAAGTGCAGCGCGGCGAGATGCCGAAGATCAAGACCAAGATCATGATGAACGTGGGCAACCCGCAGCTCGCGTTCGACTTCTGCCAGCTGCCCAACGAAGGCGTGGGCCTGGCCCGGCTCGAGTTCATCATCAACAACAACATCGGCGTGCACCCGAAGGCCATCCTCGACTACCCGAGCGTCGACGCCGACCTGAAGAAGGCCGTCGAATCGGTGGCACGCGGCCACGCATCGCCACGGGCCTTCTACGTCGACAAGGTGGCCGAGGGCGTGGCCACCATCGCCGCGGCCTTCTGGCCGAAGCCGGTGATCGTGCGCATGTCCGACTTCAAGTCGAACGAATACCGCAAGCTGATCGGCGGCAGCCGCTACGAGCCCGAAGAAGAAAACCCGATGCTCGGCTTCCGCGGCGCGGCGCGCTACATCAGCGCCGAATTCGGCGAAGCCTTCGCCATGGAATGCGCGGCGCTGAAGCGGGTGCGCGACGAAATGGGCCTGAAGAACGTGCAAGTCATGGTGCCCTTCGTGCGCACGCTGGGCCAGGCCGAGAAGGTGACGAACCTGCTGGCGCAGCACGGCCTGAAGCGCGGTGAGGACGACCTGAAGATCATCATGATGTGCGAGGTGCCGAGCAATGCCATCCTGGCTGACGAGTTCCTGGAATTCTTCGACGGCTTCTCGATCGGCTCGAACGACCTGACCCAGCTGACGCTGGGCCTGGACCGCGACTCCGGCCTGGAGCTGCTGGCCGCCGACTTCGACGAACGCGACCCGGCCGTCAAGGCCTTGCTGAGCCGCGCCATCTCGGCCTGCAAGGCCAAGGGCAAGTATGTCGGCATCTGTGGACAAGGCCCGAGCGACCACCCCGACTTCGCGCAGTGGCTGGCCGACCAGGGCATCGAGTCGATCTCGTTGAACCCCGACAGCGTGGTCGCCACCTGGCAGCAACTGGCTGCCGCGGCGGGCAACAGCTAAGCGCCAGGACCGCGGGGCGCGACTGGGGCGCTAAAGCCCCAGCGCGTCCTCGAGCGGCCGGCACTTGATGGCGCCCACGGCATCGCGGATGCGGGGCACCAGTTCCACCAACTGCTGGTAGCCGCCAGCCGATTCCACCGCCAGGTTCAGACGAAAGCCGCGCAAGCCAAGGCTGGCGGTGAGTTGGGTCGCGATCGGATAGGCGCGCATGTACAGCTCTTGCGGGAGTGTTTGCGCCGCGTGTGCCGCTTTGACGGCTGGAGTTTGCGCTGGCGCAGGTGCGGCATGCGTCGATTCGGTGGCGCGGGGTGTGGCGCCCTGCGCTGCAAGAGGCGCCGGCTCCGTGCCCGTGTCAGGCGCGGGCGCAATGAAACCCAGCGCCTCGAGTTGTGCAATGTCGGCCTCGCTGATGCCCAGGCCCGCGGTGGCGCGCACCACGTCCTGCGCCGTGCGTTTGCCGTCGATCAGGATGAACGCGGCGCGCAGCCTGGTCGAAAGAGCCGCCAAGCGCTCCTTGAATGCGCGCTGACCCAACTCGGTTTTCATGTACTTCATCCAAAGGCCTCCGGGGCGCATGCTACTACGCGGCCTGCGGCGATTGCGGCGACATCGTGGCGCAACGCGCGGCGGAACTGGGTAAACACGGGATCGTGAATGGCGGCCACTGGGCTAGGATGCCCACGCGCCAGCGCCGCCAGCCGGCGCTCCATCCGCCACCCAGACGCCGTTCGTCCCACCACCTCGCGCCCATGACTGCCCCGCACACGGCCCCCCGTTCCAACCTCCGCGCAGGCCTGCTGGTGCTGTGGGGCGTGTTGTCTTTCGGCGGCGTATTCTTCGCGCGGGACATGACGCTGGTGGTCGCCGGCTGGCCGTTGAACTACTGGTTCTGCGCCCAGGGCGCGGTCATCTGCTACATCGCCATCGTGGCGGTGTACGCGCGGCTGCGCCGGCACGATGGCGCGCCGGTGCCGGGCACGCCCGCGGAAATGATGACCGAGCGCAGCCATCGACGGCGCATGCACCGCAACTTCTGGCTGTATGTGGCCGGGCTGCTGGTGTTCCTGGCGGTGATGGCGGTGGCCGAGCGCAAAGGACTCTCGCGCTACTGGATCGGCGGCATCTTCCTGTTCTGCACGCTGGCGCTGTACGCCACCATCGGCGTGTACTGCCGTACCTCGGACGCGGCCGAATACTACGTGGCGGGCCGGCGCATTCCGCCGATCTACAACGGCATGGCCACCGCGGCCGACTGGATGAGCGCGGCCTCGTTCATCAGCCTGGCCGGCGGCCTGTACCTGCAGGGCTTTTCGGGTTCTGAAACGCAGGCCGGCGGCCTGGCCTACATCATGGGCTGGACGGGCGGCTTCTGCCTGGTGGCTCTGTTGATCGCGCCGCAGCTGCGCCGGCTCAACCTCTACACCGTGCCCGACTTCTTCGGCGTGCGTTTCGGCGGGCGCTGGCCGCGCTGGATCGCCGCGGGCTCGGCCATCCTGTGTTCGTTCACCTATGTGGTGGCGCAGATCTACGGCGTCGGCCTTATCGCCTCGCGGCTCACTGGCGTGCAGTTCGAGATCGGCATTCTGATGGGGCTGGGCGGGGTGCTGGTGTGTTCGTTCCTGGGCGGCATGCGCGCGGTCACCTGGACCCAGGTGGCGCAGTGCGTGATCCTGATCCTGGCGTTCCTGATTCCGGTGTCGTGGCTGGCCTACAAACAACTCGGCAACCCGATGGCGCCGCTGGTCTACGGCCAGCAGCTCGCCAAGATCGCGCTGCTGGAAAAACAGCTGGCCGCGTCGCCCGCCGAACAGGCCGTGGTGGCCGAATACGGGCGCCGCGCCGACCTGTACCGCACCATGCTGCAGGACGTGCCCGGCACGCTGGCCCGCGAGCGCGCCGCGGCCCAGGCCCGCATCCGCCTGCTGAAGGACGATCGCGCCGACGCTTCTCAGCTGCAGCGCGCCGGCCGCGAACTGGCGGCGCTGCCGCGCGACGTCGAATCGGCCCGCGAGCTGTGGACCCGCGCCATGTTGGAAAACCGCGACCGCTCGCGCCCGCTGGCCGGCATGTCGCCGCACGCCCAGGCCTTCGCCGGCGACCCGGACGGCACGCCGCGCGAGCGCGAGATGTTCCAGAATTCGCGGCTCAATTTCCTCGCGCTGATGTTCTGCCTGATGGTCGGCACGGCCAGCCTGCCGCATTTGCTCACGCGTTTCTACACCACGCCCTCGGTGGCCGAGGCGCGCACTTCCGTGGCCTGGTCGCTGTTTTTCATCGCGCTGCTGTACCTGGCCGCGCCGGCGCTGGCCGTGCTTGTCAAATACGAAGTGCTGAGCAACCTGGTGGGGCAGAGCTTCGACACGCTGCCCAAATGGATTGCGCAGTGGGCGCAGGTGGACCCGGCGCTGCTGTCGGTGGCCGACGTCAACGGCGACCGCATCCTGCAGTTCTCGGAGCTGAAGCTGGAGGCCGACATCATCATGCTGGCCACGCCCGAACTGGGTGGCCTGCCCTATGTGGTGTCGGGCCTGGTGGCGGCCGGTGGCCTGGCGGCGGCGCTGTCCACCGCCGACGGCCTGCTGCTGACCATGGGCAACGCGCTGGCCTATGACCTGTATTTTCGCGGCACCAAGGACCGGCAGGGCGCCATGGTGCGGGTGATGCTGTCGAAGTTCGCCTTGCTGCTGGTGGCGCTGGCGGCGGCCTATGTGGCGGCGCAGAAGCCGGCCGACATCCTGATGCTGGTCTCGGCCTCTTTTTCATTGGCGGCTTCGGCGTTTTTCCCGGCCATGGTGGCCGGTATCTTCTGGGCACGCACCACACGCGCCGCCGCCATCGCCGGCATGCTGGCGGGCCTGGGCGTCACCGTGGTCTACATGCTGCTCAACGCGGCCAGTGTGCGCGGGTTCTTCGGGCTGCAGGGCTCGGGGCTTTGGTTCGGCATCCAGCCGGTGTCGGCCGGTGTGTTCGGTGTGTCGCTGGGCGCGCTGGTGGTGTGGGCAGTCAGCCTCTTGGGCCCGCGGCGGGCCGGTGCGGCCCCCACCGTGATGCCCCAATTTGCCGAACCGGGCACTTCAGGGTTATAATCATCGGCTTTGCCTTGCTACACCACCAACAGACGCGCGCCAAACGCGTCTTTGACGCAGTGGGTAGCTTTTAACCTCAAGGAGTGTCTATGCGTCATTACGAAATCATTTTGATGATCCACCCGGATCAAAGCGAACAGGTTCCAGCCATGCTGGAGCGCTACAAGGGCATGATCACCGCCGGCGGCGGCAAGATCCACCGTGTGGAAGACTGGGGTCGCCGTCAACTGGTGTATCAGATCAACAAGTTGGCCAAGGCCCACTATCTGTGCGTCAACATCGAAGCCGACCAAGCTGTCATGGCTGAACTCGAACACGCGTTCAAGTTCAACGATGCCGTGCTCCGCCACCTGACCGTGGTGATGAAGAAGGCCGAAACCGGTCCTTCGTCGATGATGAAGACGGTCGAGCGCGAAGAAGCGCGCAAGACCCAGCAGGCCGAATACGCCGCCCATTAAGTAGCGATATCGGCAAACGACGAAGCCACCGCGGACCCGCCAGCCAGGAGTGAACCACGTTGTATTGACGGCTTGTATCGCCGAGGTGAAAACCATGCGCTACACGCCAGCCGGCATACCGGCCCTGGATCTGCTGCTCGAACACGCGTCGAGCCTGGAGCATCAAGGGCAGACCCGGCAGATCAAGGCCAACGTGAAAGCCACGGCGTTCGGCGCAGTGGCTGAAAGACTCAGGCAGCAG
>JAQGMQ010000560.1 GCA_028292305.1 Rhodoferax sp. | reverse complement strand
GGCGGCTGGCGCAGCAGCGGGCGCGGCGGCCGGTTCTTCCTTCTTGCCGCAAGCGGCCAGGGTCATGGCGGACAGCGCGAAAACCCAGAGGTACTTCTTCATAAAGCCGACTACTCCTTAAAAAATGACAGTCGATTGATCCAGTTGATGGTCCGACGCAAGGCTGAAATGCCGCAAGACACGTGCCCGCGCCACGCCATCAGCGGCGCATTGTAAGAAAACCTGGACGGGTTCAGGCATCTTTATTGGCGACCCAGTCGCCGCTGGCGATCACCGGCCGGCCGGCCGCATGGGCTGGGCTGATTTCATAGACGATGCACACGAGGCTGCGCGGGCCGTCGGCGCGATCCGGGCCCGCACCATCGAGCCGCACCACCAGCTCGCGCTTCAGGTATTCGCCGGTGGGCTCGGGCAGGATCATCTCGATCTCGTCCAGCCGCCGCTCGACCTCGGGCGCTATCGCATAGACCTCGCCCAGCACGGCCGCGCCGGGCGTGAGCCGCACGCCGGGATACGCGCCCAAATGGTGCATCACGCCCTCAATGCGGGCTTGGCCCAGGTAGCGCGGCGGCGGGCTCAGCAGGTTGATGTCGTTGGCCTCGCCGCGGCGCAGGGTGCCGTAGACGAAGACATGGCGCGGGGCGCTGGATGGGCTTTCAGGCATGATCGGCGGCTATTTTTCAGTTGGTCATCAGTTGATCAGGTTCTCAGGTCCAAGCCCATGAGTCTAGTGAATCCGGAGCCGGCCGCTGGCGCCTCGCGCCCCGCCTCTTCCCTTCCGCCCTCGTTTCATCCAGCGTCCGCGTCGCCCGCTCCAAGCCGCGCAGCGGCCTATGGCTGCCTGGCCCTGGGCATGGCCCTCACGGGCAGCTACGTGGCGCTGTCGAAGCCGCTGGCGGCCGCGCTGCCGGTGTTCCTGCTGGCCTGGCTGCGCTTCGGCATCGCCGCCATCGCCATGCTGCCCTGGCTCCGGCGCGACCCGGCCGAGCCACCCATGACCGGCCGCGTCAAGCGCCTGCTGTTCATGGAATCGTTTTTCGGCAACTTCCTGTTCACGCTGTGCATGGTCTCGGGCGTGCGCCTGACCAGTGCCGTGTCGGCCGGCGTGATCATGGCCGCGATCCCGGCCGTGGTGGCGCTCATGAGCTGGGCCTTCCTGCGCGAACGCATCGGCTGGCGCATCGGCGCGGCCATTGCCTGCGGCGCGCTGGGCATCGGCCTGCTGGCCATCGCCCGCCCCGACACGTCGGTGCACAACGCGGCAAGCGACCATGACGCCTGGCTCGGCAACCTGCTGGTGCTGGGCTCTGTGTTCTGCGAGGCCATCTATGCCGTCATTGGCAAGAAACTCACCGGCACGCTGGCGCCCAAACGCATCAGTGCGCTGATCAACCTCTGGGGCCTGGCGCTGATGACACCGATGGGTTTCTACGTCGCGCTGTCGTTCGACTTCGGCGCGGTGCATGGCGGCCTCTGGCTGCTGCTGGTGTTCTATGCGCTGGCCGCCAGCATGTGGACCGTGTGGCTGTGGATGACCGGCCTGCGCACCGTGCCCGCGGCCCGGGCCGGGGTGTTCATGGTGCTGCTGCCGATCTCGGCCGCGCTGGTGGGGGTGCTGGTGCTGGGTGAATCTTTCAGCGGCCTGCAGCTGCTGGCCTTCGGCATCGCCCTGGTCGGCGTGGTGCTGGCCACGCTGCCCGAGCGCGGCAAGGCGGGCTGAATCAACGGCCGGTGACCTTGTGGATCGACGGCTTGATGTTCTCGCGCCGCGCAGGCAGCACCAGCGCGTTTTCACGCGGCGCGTTCAGCACGATGCAGGTCGAGGTCTCGGTGAGCAGGCAGAACTTGGTGACCACCGCGTCCAGATGGGCCACGTCGATCACGGCGATCTCCAGGATCCAGCTGTCGTCGCCCGTGACGTTGTAGGCGTTCAGCACCTCGGGCGTCTGGTCGATGAGCTTGACCACACGCGCGTAGTCGGCCCGCGCCACGCGGATGATGGCGCGGATGCCGTAGCCCAGCCGCGCCAGGTCGATCTCGGCGCGGTAGCCCTTGATCACGCCGCTCAGCTCCATCTTGCGCACCCGCTCGGTCACCGCCGGTTGACTCAGGTGCACACGCCGGCCGAGTTCGGCCATGGTGATGCGGGCGTCGCGCTGCAGCTCGGTGAGGATGCGGTCGTCGCAGGCGTCGAATTCGGTTATTTCGGTCAACATGGCAAATTGGGTCAGGAATGAAGGCAAACCACGGGTAAGACCATCAATCATGCATGGTGCAACTGCCGCTGTCCACCTAGCATTGCCCCATGACTTCCACCTCTCTCGCCCCGGCGGCGCGCTCGGCCATGCGTGCGGCGCCGCTGTTGATCCCGGCACTGCTGGCCTGTTATTTCGTCTGGGGTTCCACCTACCTGGCGATCCACGCCGCGCTGGCCAGCTTTCCGCCGTTCTTCCAGATGGGCACACGTTTCCTCGCGGCGGCCGCCCTGCTGATGGCCTGGGTCGCCTTTCGTGGCCACGCGTTGCCCAACCGCAGCGAGTGGCGCAATGCGCTGATCGTCGGCACGCTGATGCTCGGGGGCGGCATGGGGCTGACGGCGGTCGCATCGACGCAAGTGGGCTCGGGCCTGATCGCCACGTTCATCGCGGTGGTGCCGATGATGGTCTGCGGCTGGGGTCTGCTGTTCGGCGTGCGCCCGCGCGCCCTCGAAGTAGCGGGCATGGTGGTCGGCCTGGTGGGCGTGGGCCTGCTGGCCCGCGGCGCCAGCTTCTCGGCCGCGCCGTTGGGCCTGGCCGCGTTGGCCGCCGCCTGCATGGCCTGGTCGCTGGGCTCGGTGCTGTCGACCACCAGGCTGCCGCTGGCGCGCGGCCCCGCGGGTTTCGCCAGCGAGATGTTGTGCGGCGGCGTGGTGTTGATGCTGGCATCAACCGCCACCGGCGAGAAGTTCGACTGGCCACCCACGCCAATGGCTGCGGCGGCATGGGTCTACCTGGTGGTGTTCGGCTCGCTGATCGGGTTCAGTGCCTACCTCTTTCTGCTGGCGCACGCGACGCCCGCGATGGCCACGAGCTACGCTTTCGTGAACCCGGTGATTGCCTTGCTGCTGGGCGTGGGCCTGGCCGGCGAGGTGGTCACGGCGGCCGAATGGGGCGCCTCTGGCGTGGTGCTTCTGGGGGTGGTTTTGATCCTGCTTGCCGCACGAAAACCGCGACCACAGGTAAAGAGGGCTTGAAAGCGTTGCTTTCAGAGGGAAAACAGGCCCTCTTCAGAGTGAAAAAAGCGCTGTTCCTCTTGGAAACGGGTTTTTTCTCCAGTAGCATCGCGCTTGCCGGTGGAGAAGCAGTTTTTCGCTGGTGATTAATCAACTCCAACAAGGACATATTCAATCATGGCAACTGCAAAAAAGACTGCGGCGAAAGCCGCTCCCGCCAAGAAAGCTGCACCCGCAAAAAAAGCAGCTCCGGCGACCAAAGTAGCGGCTAAAGCCCCTGCTAAAAAAGCGGCACCTGCCAAGAAGGCAGCACCCGCCAAGAAGGCTCCGGCAGCGAAGAAGGCTCCGGCCGCCAAGCGCACCGTCAACGCAGCCTTCATGAAGGCCCTCACGCCTAGCCCCGCATTGGGCGCTGTGGTCGGCACCGCGCCGCTGCCACGCACCGAAGTGGTCAGCAAGCTGTGGGTCTACATCAAGAAGAACAAGTTGCAGGACGCCGTCAACAAGCGCCTGATCAACGCCGACGCCAAGCTGAAGGAAGTCTTCGGCAAGGCCCAGGTGTCGATGTTCGAAATGGCCGGCCTGATCGGCAAGCACCTGAAGTAAGAATCGGCTCCTCCCGGAGTTCGATCCAAGGCCGCAGCGATGCGGCCTTTTTGTTTTGCGCCTCTCAGCTGCCGAGGCGACAGCAGCTGTACATACAGGCACGCTTCCTGCATGCCACTCGGGATGCTTTCATGCACCAATCAAGCCGTGGCGCAATACGGGTTTCTCGGTAGCCGCCGCAGGTGCGCCGACACATCCAGCAGGCGTACGCTTGCTAGACTCCGCCGGTAAATACTTTAGTCCTGAACAACATCCCCATGCTGCGCTTTCTGCTGACGCGCCTGAGCCTCATCATTCCCACCTTCCTGGGGATGACGCTGCTGGCGTTTTTCCTGATCCGGCTCGTGCCGGGCGACCCCATTGAAACCATGGCCGGCGAGCGCGGCATCGACCCCGCCCGCCACGCCCAGCTGCTCACCGAATACGGGCTCGACAAGCCCGTGCTGGTGCAGTACGGCATCTACATCGGCCGCGTGCTGCAGGGCGACCTGGGCAAATCCATCGTGACGCAGGAGCCGGTGCTGCGCGAGTTTGCGGCGCTGTTTCCGGCCACCATCGAGCTGGCCATCTGCGCCATCATCTTCGCGCTGCTGATCGGCATACCGGCCGGCATCCTGGCGGCGGTGAAGCGCAATTCGCTGCTCGACCATGGCGTGATGGGCGTGTCGCTCACCGGCTATTCGATGCCGATCTTCTGGTGGGGCCTGCTGCTGATCCTGCTGTTTTCGGTGCAGCTCGGCTGGACGCCCGTCTCGGGCCGCATCGCCGTCAAATACTTCATCGAGCCGACCACCGGCTTCCTGCTGATCGACTCGCTGCTGTCCGATGACAAGGGCGCGTTCTGGTCGGCCGCCTCGCACCTCATCCTGCCCACCATCGTGCTTGGCACCAATCCGCTGGCCGTGATCGCCCGCATGACGCGCTCGGCCATGCTCGAGGTACTGGGCGAAGACTACATCCGCACGGCACGCGCCAAGGGCCTGTCGCAGCTGCGCGTGGTGGCGCTGCACGGCCTGCGCAACGCGCGGATCCCGGTGGTCACCGTGATCGGCCTGCAGGGCGGCGTGCTGTTCACCGGCGCCATCCTCACCGAGACCATCTTCTCCTGGCCCGGCGTGGGCAAGTGGCTCATCGAAGCCATCAGCCGGCGCGACTACCCGGTGCTGCAGGGCGGCATGCTGCTCCTGGGCACGGT
>JAQGMQ010000553.1 GCA_028292305.1 Rhodoferax sp. | reverse complement strand
TGACGCCCGGCAGTGCGGCGCTGAGCGTTTCATGCGTCTCGGTGGCGTTGCGCAAATCCAGCGCCTCGCTTTCTTCGATCAGCGGGCAGACCCAATACACCTGGCGGCCCTGGTCGAGCTGGGCACGGATGCGCTCGATGACTTCGTCGCGGCGCTGCTCGTGGATGACCTTGGTGACGATGGGCGTGCGGCCGGGCGGCAACTCATCGATGGTGGACACGTCCAGGTCGGCGTAGTAGCTCATGGCCAGGGTGCGCGGGATCGGCGTGGCGGTCATCATCAGCAGATGGGGCTCAAAAACTATTGGCCCCCGCGCTCCGCTGCCCTGCGGGTCGCGGCCCCCCGAGGGCCCGCGTTCCAGCTTGGGGCGGCCCTGGGCCGCAACCTCGCCGTCCGCTTCCAACACGCCGCCGCTGTGCATCTTGTCGCGCAAGGCCAGCCGCTGGGCCACGCCGAAGCGGTGCTGCTCGTCGATCAACGCCAGCGCCAGGCGCTTGAAGACCACCCGCTGTTGAATGACGGCGTGGGTGCCCACCACCAGCGCGGCCTCGCCGCTGGCGATCAGGGCCAGCATGGCGTCGCGTTCCTTCTTTTTCTGGCTACCGGTGAGCCAGGCCACCTTGCGCCCGCGCGGCGCCAGCAGTGGCTCGAGCCAGCCGACCAGTTTTCGGAAATGCTGGTCGGCCAGGATCTCGGTGGGCGCCATCAACGCACATTGCCAGCCCGCGTCGATGCAGATGGCCGCGGCCAATGCGGCCACCACGGTCTTGCCGGCGCCCACGTCGCCCTGCAGCAGCCGGTTCATGGGCACGGGCCGGGCCAGGTCCTCGGCGATCTCGGTGCCCACGCGGCGCTGCGCGGCGGTGAGTGCGAACGGCAACACGGCCAGCAGCTGTTCGTGCAGCGACAACCCGGCCGAACGCAGCGGCTCGAGCTTCGGCGCGTGCAGGCGGTCGCGTTCGCGTTTGGCAAACAGCTGCGAGAGCTGCTGCGCCAGCAGTTCCTCGGCCTTGAGCCGCTGCCAGGCCGGGTGGCTGCGGTCTTCGAGTGCGGCCAGCGACACGTCGGGCGTGGGGTGGTGCAAAAACCTGAGGGCATCGCGAAGCCGCCAGACGCTGGGGCACGACGCGTTGCCCGCGGTGTCTGGCGCCACGTCGGCCGCGTAACCCGGCAGGCCCGGCGGCAGGGTGTCACTGAAGTCGGCCCGGTTCAGCCCGCTTTGCACGGCGCGGCGCAGGTAGGCCTGGGGCAGGCCGGCCACCGTGGGATACACAGGCGTCAACGCGTTGGGCAACTCGCCGCCGGCGGCCTGGAACTGCGGGTGCAGCATCTGCCGGCCGATGAAGCCGCCACGGATCTCGCCGCGCACCCGCACCGCCGCGCCCACGGCCAATGCCTTCTGGTGCGAGGGGTAGAACGTGAAGAAGCGCAGGGTGCAGGTGTCCGAGCCATCGTCCACGGTCACCAGCAGTTGACGCCGCGGGTGTAGGCCGATCTCGGCATGGGTGACCACGGCTTCGATCTGCACGGTGTCGCCTTCGCGCGCATCGGCCAGCCGCACGATCCGGGTCTCGTCCTCATAACGCAGCGGCAGGTGCAGCGCCAGGTCGATGTCGCGCCGAAGGCCGAGCTTTTGCAGTGCCTTCTGGGCCGGGCTCATGGCTTTGGCGGCCGGCGCAGGCTTGGCGGGAGCGGCGACAGGGTTGGCAGGGGCGACCGGCTGGTTTTCGGGCATCGGGGGATTCTGCCCGCTGGCTGGCGCGTTTGCGTCTTGGGGTGGTGCCGACCGCGGCACCGGTCGAAGGGGCACCCGGCGCGGCCAGGCCGTCGCCAGCAATCCTTGCAATAATCCCGCGATGAACATCCTCTTCATTGCCGACCCGCTCGAGTCCTTCAAGATCTACAAAGACACCACCTTCGTGATGATGCGCGAGGCGCAGCGGCGCGGCCACACGATCTCGGCCTGCGAGCCGCGCCACCTGCAGTGGGAACGCGGCGGCGTGGTCACGGCCAAGGTGCAGGACATCGTGCTGACCGGCGAGAAGCCGGCCTGGTACGGCCCGGCGTTGCCGCTGTCGGACGGGCGCCCGCGCGCGCTCAAGGATTTCGGCGCCATCGTGATGCGCAAAGACCCGCCATTCGATTCCGAATTCTTCTACGCCACCCACCTGCTGGAGCAGGCCGAGCGCGAGGGCGCCAAGGTGTTCAACAAGCCGGCGGCGCTGCGCGACCATCCCGAGAAACTGGCGATCATGGAGTTCCCGCAGTTCATTGGGCCGACGCTCGTGACACGCAGTGCCGACGGCATCCGCCGCTTCCACGACGAGCACAAGGACATCATTTTGAAGCCGCTGGACGGCATGGGCGGCACCGGCATCTTCCGCGTGAAGGAAGACGGGCTGAACCTCGGCGGCATCATCGAGACGCTGAACAAATTCGGCGCGCAAAGCGTGATGGTGCAAAAGTTTCTGCCCGAGATTGCGCAGGGCGACAAACGCGTGCTGGTGATCGGCGGCGTGCCCGTGCCGTACTGCCTGGCGCGCATCCCGCAGGGCGGCGAGGTGCGTGGCAACCTGGCGGCTGGCGGCCTGGGCGTGGCGCAGCCGCTGTCGGCACGCGACCGCGAGATCGGCGAAGCGCTGGGTCCGGTGCTCGCGGCGCGTGGCCTGCTGCTGGCCGGCATCGACGTGATCGGCGACTGCGTGACCGAAATCAACGTGACCAGCCCCACGTGTTTCCAGGAAATCTTCGACCAGACCGGCTGCGACGTGGCGGCGCTGTTCATCGACGCGCTCGAAGCCGCGCTGGCGGCATCCTCCAAATAAGGCCAGACCATGAAGATCCATTTTTCGCCCGCCTCGCCGTTCGTGCGCAAGTGCCTGGTCGCCGCGCATGAACTCGGCGTGGCCGACCGCATCGAGAAGATGCCGGCGTCGGCCCACCCGGTGAACCGCACCCCGGTGATCGTGGAGAGCAACCCGCTGGGCCAGGTGCCGACCTTCTTCACCGACGATGGCACCGTGCTGTTCGACAGCCACGTGATCGTCGAATACCTGAATGCCGAGTTCGGCGGCACGCTGCTGCCAGCGGCGGGCCTGCCGCGCTGGAAGGTGTTGACCGAACACGCGCTGGCCGACGGCATGCTGGCGGCGCTGTTGCTGGCGCGTTACGAGGTGACCGCCCGGCCCGAGCCCTTGCGCTGGACGGCCTGGACCGATGGCCAGCTCGACAAGGTATGGGCCGGCCTGCGCTGGCTGGAGGAAGCGACGCCGGCATTCGGTGCGCGGGTGGACATCGCCACCATCAGCTTCGGCTGCGCGCTGGGTTACCTGGACTTTCGTTTTGCCGAATTCGACTGGCGCGACGGTGCACCGGCCACTGCGGCCTGGTTCGCGGAATTCAGCGAGCGGCCTTCGATGAAAGCCACCTTCCCCGGCGGTTGATCCGCAACCGCGGAACGCGCGTTCAGCCCACCGCCTGGCCGTCGACGAACACCTTGAGTTCGCCGGGCGCGAAGGCCGTCCAGGCTTCGTTGGTGGTGAGCGGCGCAGTAACGACCACGGCCACCCGGTCGTTGGGCGTGGTGTTGCGCGCGAAGTCGATGTTCAGGTCTTCGTCGGCCAAGTGCGCGTGGGCGAACGGGTGTTTGCGCTCCACGTAGTGCAGGTTGGTGGACGCATGCGCCCACAGCGCCAGGCCGTTCGACAACATGAAGTTGAAAGTGCCGTGGGTTGCGACCTTGGCGGCGAGTTCGCGCAAGGTGATGGTGAGCTCTTCGACCGACGGCACGCCGGCATGCGACTTGGCCATCTCCTGCATGATCCAGCAGAAGGCACGTTCGCTGTCGGTGGTGCCCACGGGGCGAAAGCTGCCGTGCAGCCGCGGATTGAAATCCTTCAGATCGCCGTTGTGCGCGAACACCCAGTAGCGCCCCCACAGCTCGCGCACGAACGGATGGCAGTTCTGCAGCGCCACCACGCCCTGCGTGGCCTTGCGGATGTGCGAGATCACGTTCTTGCTCTTGATCGGGTAGCGCCGGATCAGCTCGGCCACCGGCGACTCGCAGGCCGGCTGGTGGTCCACGAAATGCCGCAGGCCCGAGCCCTCGAAAAACGCGATGCCCCAGCCGTCGGCATGGTGGTCCGTCCGCCCGCCGCGTTCGGCAAAACCGGTAAAGCTGAACACCACGTCGGTGGGTGTATTGCAGTTCATTCCAAGCAGTTGGCACATGGCTGCACTTTAACGTGCGCCCTGCGTGCTTTTGCGCAAAGCCGCGAAACGGAACGTAGCAACACCCGCCACCGTCCCCACCGCGCTCGATCCCATCGCGGACCGAACAGCCGAAGAAATCGTAGCGAGCGGCCCGAGGTCGCGGCGAGCACCGGAGCCGTACTCCCGTACGGCGAGGAGCGCAGATGCGAGATCGGGCCGCGCAGTAGATTTATTCGGCTGTTCGGGGTTCGGACCAGAGGACGCCGGCGGTGGCCCAGTTGTGGCGGGCGATGTCGGTGATCAGGATGTCGACCGACTCGGGCGAGCCGCCCAGCACCTCGACCGACACGCGCGTGATCTCGGCCACCAGCTTCTTCTTCTGTTCGACGGTCCGGCCTTCCATCATTTCGATGTGGTACGTGGGCATGGCAAGTTCTCCTGGGGGTTGAGGGTCAAAACGATCCGCGATCATAAAAGGCCGTTCCGCAGCGCGTGCCGTCCACCCGGCAAACATCGCGCCAGCGAGTCGGTCAGTCCGAAGCTTTTTCTCGGCCCATCGCGGCACAGCGCTGGCACACACAGGCCAGGCCCCGCGCATCGGCCGGCACCTGCGCCAACACGTCCGCCCCGATGCGTTCCTCCATGCACCAGCAGGGCGGCTGGGCTTGCCCGGTGCTGCGTTCCAACTCTGCCGCGCAGGCGTTGCCCTGTCCGCACAGCGGGCACACGGTGGGGTCGGGGGAAGTGTCGAGTGCGGACATGGCAAGCAGTTTGTTGAATTGTGGACGATCACAAAAGTCGCAAATAACGAAGTATTCGGCGCACAGTTGAGCATAAACGCGGGTTAATCGTGAGCAAAATCACTACAACCGCCGTTAAACTCGCGCCCTTGTGGGACAAGACCTACGCGAGCGGCAACACTCGCCGCTCATCCAGGGAACACACATGCAGATCGGAGCGCTGACTCTACGGAGCACATGGGCAGCTTGCGCGCTGGCTTCGCTGATCGCCATTGTGGCGCCAGCGCAAGCCGCCCCGCTGGCCCGCGGCGACGCCGCGACATCCGCCGACACCACGGCCGATGCCGATACCGCCGACGCCTACACCGCCGAGGCGGCCGGTGCGGCCGTTGGTGTGGCCGCCAGCACCAACACCAGCCCTGGCGCGAAAGCCGCCTCCACCGGACCGGTCACCGCAAAAAACGGCGGGCCACCGTCGGTGCCCCTGCAGACCGACCTTGGTAGCTCGGTCAGAGAAGTCACCAAACCCCTGCTTGAAGAGCTGGCCCATTCGGACGTGGTGGAAGCCGTGCGCGCGATGGACATCAAGCCCGAAGCCGTGGTCGACTCCGGCCTGACCAATGCCGAAAGCGACGGCCAGGGCCGCGACCCGACGGCGCGCCGCCGCAACTGGGACGGCACCGAGAAAACCGCCACGCCAACGCCCGGCATTGACCGCGATCCGCAGCTCGAAAAGGCGCGGACCTCGGTGCTGCTCGGCGCCTTGATCGAAGACGTCAAACCCTGGGCCATCGGCGCCGTTGCACTCTACATCCTCGGCACCATGGCCCGTTTCGGCCTGGCCTACCGCAAGCGCAGCGTGCAACGCAAGATCGACCGCCGCAAACACCACCGCCGCCGCTCGGGCCGGCGCTCCGAGAGCCGGCACGGGCAGCCTTGAAGGCCGGCAGGGCGCAGCGCGTCAGCCCGCCTTCACCTTCAACCGCCAGGCATGCAGCAGCGGCTCGGTATAACCACTCGGCTGCGCCAACCCCTTGAACACCAGGTCACAAGCCGCCTTGTAGGCCGCCGACGTGCCGAAGTTGCCGGCCATTTTCTGGTACAGCGGATCGCCTGCGTTCTGCGCGTCGACGACGGCGGCCATGCGCTCGAAGGTTTCCGTCACCTGGGCTTCGCTCACCACGCCGTGCAGCAGCCAGTTGGCCATGTGCTGGCTGCTGATGCGCAGCGTGGCGCGGTCTTCCATCAGGCCGACGTTGTGGATGTCGGGCACCTTGGAGCAGCCCACGCCCTGGTCGACCCAGCGCACCACGTAGCCCAGGATGCCCTGGGCGTTGTTGTCGAGTTCCTGCTGCTTCTCGGCATCGGTCCAGGTGGGCGAATTGCTCACCGGGATCTGCAGCAGCGCGTTCAGCAGCTTGTCGTATTCGGCGTTGGCGTCGGTCTTTTCCAGCTCTTTCTGCACCTCGGCCACGTTGACCTGGTGGTAGTGCAGCGCGTGCAGCGTGGCGGCGGTGGGGCTGGGCACCCAGGCGGTGTTGGCGCCGGCCTTGGGGTGGGCGATCTTCTGCTCGAGCATGGCGTGCATCAGGTCGGGCATGGCCCACATGCCTTTGCCGATCTGGGCGCGGCCGCGCAGTCCGCACGACAGGCCGGTGAGCACGTTGCTCTTCTCGTAGGCGGCGATCCAGGCGCTGGCTTTCATGTCGCCCTTCCTGATCATCGGGCCGGCCTGCATGGCGGTGTGCATCTCGTCGCCGGTGCGGTCCAGGAAGCCGGTGTTGATGAAGGCCACGCGGGCGCTGGCCGCGGCGATGCAGGCCTTGAGGTTGACGCTGGTGCGGCGTTCCTCGTCCATGATGCCGAGCTTGACCGTGTTCTGCGGCAGGCCGAGCACGGCTTCGACGCGGCTGAAGAGTTCGCAGGCGAAGGCGACCTCGGCCGGGCCATGCATCTTCGGCTTGACGATGTAGACGCTGCCGGTGCGCGAGTTGCCCTTGCGCTTCAGATCGTGCATGGCGATGGTGACGGTGACCATCGCGTCCAGGATGCCTTCGGGGATTTCCTTACCGCCCGCATACAGGATCGCCGGGTTGGTCATCAGGTGGCCGACGTTGCGCACGAACATCAGCGAACGGCCGTGCAGGCTCAGCTCGCCGCCGTTGGGCGCGGTGTATTTGCGGTCGGCGTTGAGGCGGCGCGTGAACGTGGTGCTGCCCTTCTGCACTTCCTCGGTGAGCGTGCCGAGCTGGATGCCGAGCCAGTTGCTGTAGGCCAGCACTTTGTCGTCGGCGTCGACCACGGCCACCGAGTCTTCCAGGTCGAGGATGGTCGACAGGGCCGCTTCCAGCACCACGTCGCTGATGCCGGCCTGGTCGGTCTTGCCGATGGTGGTGCTGCGGTCGATCTGGATGTCGATGTGGATGCCGTTGTGGCGCAGCAGGATGGACGTCGGCGCGGCCGCATCGCCCTGGTAGCCGACGAAGGCCGTGGGGTCGGCCAGGCCGGTGCTGCTGCTTTGCAGTTCGACTTCGAGCTGGCCGTGCTTCACGCTGTAGCCGGTGGCCATCTTGTGCGAGCCGTTTTCCAGCGGTGCGGCCTGGTCGAGCACTTCGCGGGCGAAGGCGATGACCTTGGCGCCGCGCACGGGGTTGTAGCCCTTGCCCTTTTCGGCGCCGTCGGCTTCGGAAATGGCGTCGGTGCCGTACAGCGCGTCGTACAGCGAGCCCCAGCGCGCGTTGGCGGCGTTCAGCGCGTAACGCGCGTTCAGCACCGGCACCACCAGCTGCGGGCCGGCTTGCAGGGCCAGTTCGGCGTCGACGTTGGCGGTGGTGGCCGTCACGTTGGCGGGCGGCTCGACCAGGTAACCGATGCCCTGCAGGAAGGCACGGTAGGCTGGCATGTCGGTGATCGGGCCGGGGTGGGCCTGGTGCCAGGTGTCGAGCTCGGACTGCAGGCGGTCGCGTTCGGCCAGCAGCGCGATGTTCTTCGGCGCCAGGTCGCGCACGATGCTGTCGAAGCCCTGCCAGAACTTGCCGCTGTCCACCCCGGTGCCTGGCAGCACCTTGTCTTCGACGAAGCGGTACAGGTTGGTGGCGACTTGCAGCTCGCCGGTGGTGGTGCGGTCGGTCATGGGAGGGCCTCGTAGGAAATGGGTGGAAACGGAAATCGGTGGAAACGCATAACAGCTACTTTATTCCAACCTTGGGCGCGCATTGATCGCCAAAACGCGCTGGGATAAATGACAAAAACACATTAAATCAATTGGCTGAGTTGTTGCGCCTTGGCTAGCAGCGGCGCGATGTGTTTTTCATCGAAACGGTGCGCGGGCATGGTCAGCGTGAGCGCAGCAGCTAACGTGCCATGTGGGGTGCCATGCGGGGCGCCATGTGCGCTGCCGGCTGAGCCATCGGCCTTGAACACCGGCGCCGAGATGCCCGCCAGCTCCGCACTGCGGTCGCCCACCATGGCGCAGTAGCCCTGGGCGCGGATGCGCTGGTATAGCGCGGCGTCGGCGGCCGCGGGCTTGGCGCCGCCCGCGCCGAACGCGATCAGCACCCGCGCGCCGGCTCCGCGGTCGGCCGGCAGCAGGTCGCCGGCCTTCACGTGGTCGCGTACCGCGTGGCTCGAATCCACCCGGTACAGGCACAGCCGCGTGGCATGTGCGCCCTGGCCCTGGCGCACGTGGTAAGCCGCGCTTTCGCCGGTGAGGGCGACCAGTTCGCGCAGCACCGGCAGCACCACCCGGTCGAGCGAAAACGAGGCGGCGTAGATGGCGTGCAGGCGCGCCACCTGGGGGCCGAGTCCGTAACGGCCGTCGTCCAGCCGCTGGATGAGCCGCGCGTGTTCGAGCGATGCCAGCAGGCGCAGCACTGTGCTTTTATAAAGCTGGGTGCGGCCGGCAAGTTCGGCCAGGGTCAAGCCCTGGTCACCAGCGCGGTAAGCGCCCAGCAGCGTGAGCGCGCGGTCGACCGCGGCGGCCCCTCCGGGTGCGGCGTGCTGGTCGGCAAGCGATGCGGTTTGGGCTTTGCGCGGCATAGGGCTCCAGTAAAGACGGGGCGGCGCACGTTGACAAGCGGCGGCTCCGCTGATTTAATTCTATTAATCAGAATTTAATTCTATCTTACAGAACTTCAAAATGAAAGAAAAACCAGACATTCTGGTCAGTGAAGTCGGCCCGCGCGACGGCCTGCAATCGGTCAAGGCCACCATGCCCACCGCCGACAAGCTGCGCTGGATCGACGCGCTGTATGCGGCCGGCGTGCGCGAGATCGAGGTGGCATCGTTCGTGCCGGCCCGCCTGCTGCCGCAGATGGCCGATGCCGCCGCGGTGGTGCGCCACGCCATCACCCTGCCCGGTCTGACCGTCATGGCCCTGGTGCCCAACCGCCGGGGCGCCGAAGCCGCGCTGGCCGCGGGCGTGCACAAGCTGACCATGCCGGTGTCGGCCAGTGCCGCGCATTCGCTGGCCAACGTGCGCAAGACCCGCGAAGAGATGGTCGAAGAGGTGCGCGCCATTGCCGAGCTGCGCCGCGACATTGCACCGCATGTGCACCTGGAGGCCGGCATCTCCACCGCCTTCGGCTGCACGCTGCAGGGCTTGGTGCCGGAGGACGAGGTGATCTGGCTCGCCGCCCAGTGCGTGGCCGCGGGTGCCGACGAGTCCGGCCTGTCGGACACCGTGGGTTACGCCAACCCGGCCCAGGTGCGGCGCCTGTTCAAACGCCTGCGCGCCGAGCTGGGCGACAAGGCCGGCGCGGCCCACATGCACAACACGCGCGGCCTGGGCCTGGCCAACTGCCTGGCCGCTTATGAAGAAGGCGTGCGCACCTTCGACGCCTCGCTGGGTGGCCTGGGCGGCTGCCCGTATGCGCCGGGCGCGTCGGGCAACGTGGTCACCGAAGACCTGGTCTTCATGTTCGAGGCAATGGGCGTGACCACCGGCATCGACCTCGAGAAACTCATCGCCGCCCGCGCGCCGCTGATGGCCGGGCTGCCCGGCGAACCGGTGTACGGCATGACGCCCGAAGCCGGCCTGCCCAAAGGATTCGTTCAAGGAACACTGCATGTCTGAGCCCACCCCCCTGCCCTACGCCGGCATCCGCGTGATCGAATTCACCCACATGGTGATGGGCCCGACCTGCGGCATGCTGCTCGCCGACCTGGGTGCCGAAGTCATCAAGGTCGAGCCGATCGAAGGCGACAACACGCGCCGCCTGCTGGGCTCGGGCGCGGGCTTCTTCCCGATGTTCAACCGCAACAAGAAAAGCATTGCGCTCGACCTGAAGCAGCCCGAAGGCGTGGAGGCCGCACTGAAGCTGATCGCCACCGCCGACATCGTGAGCGAGAACTTCAAGCCCGGCACGATGAAGAAGCTGGGCCTGGACTACGACAGCCTGAAGGCGCTGAACCCGGGCCTGGTCTACGTCAGCCACAAGGGTTTCCTGCCCGGCCCCTACGACCACCGCACCGCGCTCGACGAGGTGGTGCAGATGATGGGCGGCCTGGCCTACATGACCGGCCGCCAGGGCGACCCGCTGCGCGCGGGCACCAGCGTCAACGACATCATGGGCGGCATGTTCGGTGCGATCGGCGCCATGGCTGCGTTGCGCCAGCGCGAGCTGACGGGCAAGGGCTGCGAAGTGCAGGCGGCATTGTTCGAGAACAACGTGTTCCTCGTGGCCCAGCACATGATGCAATTTGCCGCCACCGGCCGTGCCGCCGACCCCATGCCCAGCCGCATCTCGGCCTGGGCGGTGTACGACGTGTTCACCGTGAAAGACGGCGAGCAGATCTTCCTGGCCGCGGTGAGCGACAAGCAATGGGCCATCTTCTGCAAGGCCTTCGGGCTGGCCGAAATGCTGGCCGACCCGCGCCTCAAGACCAACAACGACCGCGTGCTGGCCCGCGAATGGATGATGCCCATCCTGCGTTCGCACCTGGCCGGGCGCAGCGCCGCCGAGCTCAGCGCGGTGTTCGAAGCCAATGAACTGCCGTTCGCGCCCATCACCCGGCCGCATGATCTGTTCGACGACCCGCACCTGAACGCCACCGGCGGCCTGGCCCCGATCCGCATGAACGACGGCAGCACGTCGAAGGTCCCGCTGATGCCGTTCACGCTCGACGGCGCGCGCCCCGGCATCCGGCTGCAGCCGCCGTTGTTGGGCGAACACACCGACGCCCTGCTTGCCGAAATCGGCTACAGCGCGGCCGACATCGCCGCGCTCAAAACCCAGAACATCACCCACGGAGACTGACCCCATGCGCATGCTTCCAATTGCCGCAAGTCGCACACTGTTGACTTGCTGCGCCCTCGCGTTGACCGCATTCGCGACCGCACCCGCATTTGCCGCCGACGCCGCCTGGCCCGACAAGCCCGTGCGCTTCGTCGTGCCTTACACCCCCGGCGGCGCCACCGACGCGGTGACACGGCTCATCGCCCAGAAGATGACCGACGACACCCATTGGCTGTTCGTCGTCGACAACCGCGCGGGCGGCAACGGCAACATCGGCATCGACGTGGTGGCCAAGTCCAAGCCCGACGGCTACACCATCGGCATGGGGCAAACGGCCAACCTGGCGATCAACCCGACGCTGTTCCCCAAGATGCCCTACGACGCGCTGAAGGACGTGGTGACGGTGTCCATCGTGGCCTCGCAACCGGTGGTGCTGGTGGTGCGCCAGGACGCGCCGTTCCACACGCTGGCCGAGCTCATTGCCGCGGCCAAGGCCAAGCCGGGCGACATCCGGCAGGCGCTGGCGGGCACCGGTACGCTGGGCCACATGGCCGGCGAAGTGCTGGCCAAGCGCGCCGGCTTCAAGGTGCTGAACGTGCCGTACAAGGGCGCGGCGCCCGCCATCACCGACCTGCTCGGCGGCCAGACCGACTACATGTTCGCCACGCCGCAGGGCGCGCTGCAGATGGTCAAGGCCGGCAAGTTGCGCGCGCTGGCCGTTACCTCGGCCAAGCGGCTGCCGGTGATGCCCGATGTGCCCACCGTGGCCGAAACCTACAAGGACTTCCAGGCCGTGGACTGGAAGGCCATCGTGGCCCCGGCCGGCACCCCGCCCGACATATTGAAAAAGCTGAACGCCGCCGCCGACAAGGCGCTGGCCAAGCCCGCCACCATCGCCCAACTGCTGGCCGAAGGCAGCGCACCGGTGGGCGGCAGCCTGGAAACTGCCAAGGCCTATGTGGCCGCCGAACACGCCAAATGGGGCGGCGTGGTGCGCGAGGCGGGCGTCACGCCGGAATGACTTGCCAGCCGGCGCGCGCTGTCATCGGCTGATGACCCAGCGGCGCGTCCGCCGGCCTAAGCGCGGGCCTAACGTGCCGCTTCCTGCGTGCCGGCCTGCCAGCCGCCGCCCAGAGCCCGGCTCAGCGCCACCCGCGCGCTGAGCTGGTCGGCGCGCAACTGCAGCACCGCCTGCTGCGCGCTGAACAGATTGCGCTGGGCATCAAGTTCGTCCAGGTGCGAGGCATAACCTTCGCGGTAGCGGTTGCTGGCCACCCGCAAGGTTTCCTGCAAGGCCGCGCGCTGGGCTTCCACCTCCACCGCCTGCCGCGCCAGCTCGTCCACCGCGGCCAGTTGGTCTTCGACCTCGCCGAACGCGGTGAGCACGGTCTTCTCGTAACTGGCGAGCGCCTGTTCGCGCCGCGCGTCCGAGGCCCGCACACCGGCCCGCAGCCGCCCGCCTTCGAAGATCGGCGCGAGGATGCTGCCACCCAGGCTCCACAGCTGGAACGGGTCGCCCGTGAGCGCGGTGGAGCTGATGCTGCCCAGCGAGGCCGAGAGCTTGAGCGAGGGCAGCAGCTGTGCACGCGCCGCAGCCAGTTGGGCGTCGGTGGCGGCGACCTGTGCCTCGGCACCGGCGATGTCGGGGCGCCGGCGCAGCAGCTCGGAAGGCAGGCCGACGTCGGGCAGCGCCGCCATGGTCAAGGCCGTGAGCGCCAGCCCGCGCGGCACCGGGCCGGGCGCGGCACCGGTCAACAGGCTGATGGCGTGTTCCTGGCGGCGCAGCAGCAGCGTGAGCTGCGGAACCACCGCCGCCGTGGCGCGGTATTCGGCTTCGCTCTGCTGGGTTTCCAGCGCCGAGGTGTAGCCGCTTTGCTGGCGTGACCGTGCCAGCTTCAAGGCGGCCTCGCGCGAGGCCAGGGTGTCGCGTGCCACCGCGATGCGCGCATCGAGCGCACGCAGGCCGATGTAGGCGCTGGCCATGGTGGCGGCCACGCCGAGCGCGGCCGTGTCCTGCGCGTCCAGGCTGGCCTGCAGACCGGCCTCGGCGGCGCGGTCGAGTGCGGCGACGCGGCCCCACAGATCGACCTCATAAGAGGCCTGGAACTGTGGCTGCAGCACGTTGGCCACATACGGTTTGCCGGTGGCGGCGCTGACACTGCGGCTGCGCTGCGCGGCGGTGCCGAAATCGAGCGTGGGCAGGCCCGCCGCCTGCTGCGCGTCGGTGAGCGCGCGCACTTCGGCCACCCGTGCGGCGGCGCTGCGCAGGTCGATGTTGTGGGCCAGCGCCTGCGCCACCAGTTCGTCGAGCACCGGGTCGCCAAAGGCGCGCCACCAACCGGCTTCGACACGCAAGCGTGCTTCGGTTGAGGGGGCAGCGGCTTGCCATGCCGCGGGCAGCGGCGCGCGCGTGGCCGGCGCCGAAGGCGTCAGGCTGCCGCAGGCCTGCAGCGCCAGTGCGGCGGTGGCCACCAATTGCACACGCAACGTCAAGCGCTTCATCATGGCGCCTTGACGGCGTTGGCGGTGGCTGGCGCATCGTCCGCGTCGGCGCCTGCGCCGCCAGAGCGGGTGTTCACGCCGACCACCACCGACATGCCGGGCCGCAGCCGCTGGGCCAGCGGCTGGTCGGGGTCGCTGGCGATGCGCACCGACAGGCGCTGCGGGATCTTGGTGAAGTTGCCGGTGGCGTTGTCCTGCTTGATCACGCTGAACTCGGAGCCCGTGGCCGGCGAGATGCGTTCGACCTTGCCGGTGAGGCGCGCGTCGGCCAGCGCGTCGACGCGGAAGCGCACCGTCTGGCCGGGCGCCATGTTGGCAGTCTGCGCTTCCTTGAAGTTGGCCACCACCCACACCTGCGCCGGCACCACCGACAACAGCTGCGTGCCAGGCGTCACATACTGCCCGAGCTTCACGCCGACATCACCGACATGGCCGTCGCGCGGGGCGCGGATCTGGGTGTTGTCCAGATCGATCTCGGCCAGCTTCACGGCAGCGCGTGCGGCGTCCACCGCGGCTTCCACGGCACCGCGGTTGACTACCACCGTTTGCAGATCCTGCGTGGCCACGGCCTTGCCGGCCTGGGCCTGGTTGCCCAGCGCTTCGGCCTGCTTCAGCGTGGCTTCGGCCTGGTGCAGTGCGGCCTCGGTCTGGTCACGTTCGCGTTGCGACAGCGAGCCATCCTTGGCCAGCGGCGTGGCCCGGCGCATGTCGGCCTGGGCCCGCAGCAGTTGGGCGCGGGCGTTGATCAGCTGGGCCTGCGCGCCGGTGATCTGGGCCTGGGTGTTGCCCACGGCGGCTTCGCGGGCACGCCGCGCCTGCAGCGTGTTGGCCAGGTTCGCCTCCTGCGCGGCCAGGCTGCTGCGCGCCTGCTCCAGCTTCTGGCGGTAGATGCGGTCGTCCAGCCGCACCAGGACCTCACCGGCCTTCACCGCCATGTAGTCCTGCACCGTGACCTCGGACACATAGCCGTCGACCTTGGGCGCGACGATGGTCACCAGGCCGCGCACGAAGGCGTTCTCGGTGGTTTCGGTGCCGGTGCGAAACGGCGGCAGCCGCCAGGCGTACAGCACCAGCCCGACGCACAGGAGGGTGGCGGCCAGCACGATCCAGGTGCTGCGGGAACGGAGGGTGCGCGAGAGGAAGGACGGTTCGGAGGGCATGGCGTGGGCGGTCAGGAAGAAGGGGAGGGACGGGTCTGTGCAGCGGCAGACGCTGGAGCACTGACGGGCGGCGCGGACGACGCCTCGGCAGCCGACGAGCGGGCGCGGTGCCAGCGGTGGGTCTTCACACCGGCGAAGACCAGGAAGCCCAGCGTGGACACCAGCGCCACACGGTGAAACAGATCGTTGTAGGCCAGCACGAAAGCCTGCTGCGTGACCTGCTGGCCCAGCAGCCGCAACGCTGCGCCGCCGCGGGCCGCGCTGTCGTTCAGGCTCGATGCATAGGCGCCGCCGAGCTGCGCCACCCGCAGCGCCACCTGCGGGTCCGACAACTGCAGCGACTCGACCAGTTGGCCGTAATACAGCCGTTGCCGGTCGGCCAGAAGCGTCGACAGCCAGGCCGTGCCGACCAGGCTGGCCAGCGCTTGTCCTCCGCTGAAGACCGCGATGAAGCTGATCATGTTTTTCAAGCCGCCGGCGATCACGTTCGAGAAACCCTGCAGCATGGCCGATGCGAGGAACATCGAACTCGCCACGGCCAGCAAGGTCTGTGAAAAATACAGGTCGTGCGGCCGGGTGAGGATGGTGGCGTCGCCGTCCATCCAGGCGGCGGTGATGATCAGCAGCAGCGAAATGTCGCCCAGCACACCGAAGCGCCGCGACGGGATGGACAGCAGCGCCAGCCCAAAACCCACGGCTGTGCCCAGCGCCACCCAGAGGAACAACACATGCATCTGGTCGTTGGTGAAACCCAGCGTGTTCATCAGGCCGACGGCGCCCACTGTCTGCTCCGACAGCACCACGCGAAACAGCAGGATCGCGGCCATGAAACGCAGCATGAAAGGCGTGGCCAGCCAGCGCAGGTCGATCAGCGGCTTGTGGCGCTGCAGTTCGATGACCACGTACAGGCCGAACAGCGCGGCCGACGCGGCCAGGCAGGCGCCGAGCCAGGGCGTGTCGCTCCACCAGTTGAGGCGGCCCTGCGTGAGCACCACGCACAGCAAGGCGAGTGCCGCGGCATACAGCGGGAACGACACCAGGTCGCCGCGGGCAAACATCCGCTGGGTGGGCACGGGCTTGAGCCGCACCACGTTGATGGCCGCCAGACACAGGATGGCCAGGCCGGCGTCGATAACGTTCAGGCCCTGCCACTGGCCGATCTGCAGCAGGTCTTCGGAGATGACCCGCGACAGCGGCGCGCCCAGCTGCAACGCACCGAACGCCAGCACCAGCCCGTAGGTGGAACGCGCCGGTGGAAAGGCCTGCACCATGTACAGCACGGTCAGGCTGCTGATGGGCGCGGCGGCCAGGCCAAGCGCCGCCCGCACCAGGATCGCCGAGCCCAGGTGTTGCGTGAACAGGTGGGCCACGGCCAGCACCAGGTACAGCGGAATCACCAGGCCGACAAAAAGGCGCAGCCCGTACTGGTAACGCACCTTGGTCAGCAGCAGCGCCGCGGTGATGTTGGTCGAGAAATAGGCGGTGGTGAGCCAGCTGGCTTCGGTGGCCGTGGCGCCGAGCGCGCCCTGCACACCGGTGAGGTTCGAGTTGACGAGGTTGACGCCCAGGCCCTGCGTCAGCGCCAGCAGCAGCGAGACGCCTGCAAAGGCCAGCCCGGTGGCCAGGCTGTGGTGCGGTGCAGGAGGCTCTGCAGGGGTCGGCGCAACGACGACCGGTTCATCGCTCATGCGGGGCGCTCCGTCGCGTGGGGCCTGGCTGCGGGCCAGCGGCGGGTGGTGTCATGGCAGATGGTTGTGAACAGTCGTGTCATTTCATTGTATCGAATACAAAAGCCATCCCCGCTCGAGCAGAGAGGCCTGAATCACTATGAAACATCTGCGGATAATCCGCCGACATGGACAAACTCAAACAGCTCGAATCCTTCGTTGCGGTGGCCACGCGCGGCAGCCTCACCGCCGCCGCCAAGGCCGAAGGTGTGGCGCCGGCCATCATCGGCCGCCGGCTCGACGCGCTGGAGGAACGGCTGGGCGTGCGCCTGCTGTTGCGCACCACGCGCCGCATCAGTCTGACACATGAAGGCAGCGCTTTTCTGGAAGATTGTCAGCGGCTGTTGATCGACGTGGCCAACGCCGAAGCCAGCGTGAGTGCCGGCGGCGTCAAGGCCAGCGGGCATTTGCGCATCACGGCGCCGGGAGGCTTCGGCCGGCGGCACGTGGCGCAGCTGGTGCCGCTGTTTCGGGATGCCCATCCCGAGGTGACCATTTCGCTCAACCTGAGCGACCGCGTGGTCGACCTCGCGAGCGAAGGTTTCGATTGCGCGGTGCGGGTCGGCGACCTGCCCGATTCGTCGCTGGTGAGTGTGCGGCTGGCCGACAACCGGCGCGTGTGTGTGGCTACGCCCGCATTCCTGCGCCGCCACGGCACGCCGCAGCACCCCAGCGAGCTGGCGAAGTTCCATTGCCTGGCGCTGACCAGCGACGCATCGCAAAGCCGTGGCTGGGCGTTCAGCGTGCCGACGCTGGCCGAGGGCGGCCACGAGGTAATGCACCTGAAGCCCGGTGGCCCGCTGGACTGCACCGACGGCCAGGTGCTGCACGACTGGTGCCTGGCGGGTTACGGCCTGGCGTGGCGCAGCATGTGGGAGGTGGAGGCCGAGATCAGCAGCGGCCGGCTGGTGTCGGTGCTCGACAGTTTTGCGGCACCGGCCAACGGCGTCTATGCCGTGTTTCCACAGCGCAAACACCTGCCACTGCGCGTGCGTTTATGGATCGACTTTCTGAAGATCCATTACGGCCGGCCTGGCTTCTGGCAGACGGCTCCGAAGCCAGGCTGACCAGGCTTGTGCCGGATCAGGCGGCGGGCTTGGCGCTCAGGCATTCCTTCATGAAGGCCTTGCGGTCGGCGCCCTTGAGGGTCTTGGCCTTGGTGTCGGCGTTGCACATCGTCATCTTGCTTTGCTGCGTTTCAGGCGTGGCCTTGGCGCTCAGGCATTCCTTCATGAACGACTT